>DYNY01000040.1 GCA_020720815.1 Candidatus Elulimicrobium sp.
CTTAACCCAACATCTCACGACACGAGCTGACGACAGCCATGCACCACCTGTCTCTTGATTCTCTTTCGAGCACTCCCGTATTTCTACAGGATCTCAAGGATGTCAAGTCTTGGTAAGGTTCTTCGCGTTGCGTCGAATTAAACCACATCCTCCACCGCTTGTGCGGGTCCCCGTCAATTCCTTTGAGTTTCAACCTTGCGGCCGTACTCCCCAGGCGGGATACTTATTGCGTTTGCTGCGCCACAATAGGGGTCGAATCCCATTACAGCTAGTATCCATCGTTTACAGTGTGGACTACCAGGGTATCTAATCCTGTTTGCTCCCCACACTTTCGTACCTCAGCGTCAGTATTAACCCAGAAATCCGCTTTCGCCACCGGTGTTCTTCCCAATATCTACGCATTTCACCGCTACACTGGGAATTCCGATTTCCTCTATTAACCTCTAGCGACACAGTATTCAATACATTCCCGAAGTTGAGCTTCGGTCTTTAATATTAAACTTATGTCACCGCCTACGTACGCTTTACGCCCAGTAATTCCGAACAACGCTTGCATCCTACGTATTACCGCGGCTGCTGGCACGTAGTTAGCCGATGCTTCCTCCTCAGGTACCGTCATTTCTTTCGTCCCTGATGACAGGAGTTTACATACCGAAATACTTCATCCTCCACGCGGCGTCGCTCCGTCAGGCTTTCGCCCATTGCGGAAAATTCCCCACTGCTGCCTTCCGTAGAAGTCTGGGCCGTGTCTCAGTCCCAGTGTGGCTGATCGTCCTCTCAGACCAGCTATCGATCATCGTCTTGGTAAGCCTTTACCCCACCAACTAACTAATCGACCATAGACCCCTCCAAAAGCGAATTGCTCCTTTCTTGATCAACATCTCAATTGACCACATTATGCGGTATTAGCTAACCTTTCGGCTAGTTATCCCCCACTCAAGGGCAGGTTATCTATGTATTACTCACCCGTCCGCCACTAGCACCGAAGTGCTCGTTCGACTTGCATGTGTTAAGCACGCCGCCAGCGTTCGTTCTGAGCCAGGATCAAACTCTTATCTAAAAGATTATTGATCTCTAACTTATTTATTAATTCATTTTACTGTTAATTCCTTTTACAGAATCAACGCGAGCTTAGTTATTCAGTTTTCAATGTTCTCTGTCAAACTTCCGTTCAACATTTATTCATGTTACCTCACTTAACTTTCTCTGTCAAGTCCTTTTTACTCTTTCTTCTCTTAACCTTAACTCTTCGTTAATTGTTAAAAAATTACTCACCAGTAACACTAGCTTCTAGCTCACATACAATCTCTTGTATATCTCGCTCAGCTTTCCTTCTTTTAATGTCCTTAGGTCTCTCAACCTTACATTCATCATAGTAACTTTAATTTATCTTTCTGTCAAGTTAACCACTCGTTAACTTTTGTTTACTTATCTATTAAAACCAAACTTAATTTAAATCTGATTCTAACGATATTCAAACAATCTTTCCTGAATCTCTCGATTCACTCTAGCTAACCTATCGTTACCTTCACTTATTCTCTTTTAAAGTTCTATCAGTCGATCTCTCAATCAACCTTACCCTTAAATACTAACCTTAATTAAACCTTATGTCAACCTTAATCACACGTTAACTTATGTTACACATTAAAAACATTAAGCTGATATACCATCCTTGCTATAACATCTCTAAATCAGAACACAACTAAACCACCATCTCTAGTAGCCTATAACTTCTCTTTTTTGATTATTCGTTTGACTCTTAATATATACTCAGACCCTGTGCTTTTCACACACCTTCTCTTTATCAAGTTTTTCTCGTCTGGTTTTATATATTCTTCTTCTACAAAGTTCTTAAGTATCTTGTACTTATGCTTATTAGGGATCT
>DYNY01000008.1:0-3701 GCA_020720815.1 Candidatus Elulimicrobium sp.
CGTCGTAGGAATAATAACCGACTAAAAATAAAAGTGGCACCAGCACTATCAGAAGCTTAGCCCAGCCAAGTGAACCGGTTGACTTGGTGGGTAGATTATTTTTAGCTGTGTCTGGGATAGTTTCCATAGCAAACTACTGTATTATATCATGTTCAAACCATTGATTTATACCTTCAATGTCTACTCTTAGTTGCATTTAGAGTTTAACCACATACAATATAAGTCATGCCTGAATTACCAGAAGTCGAGACTGTCCGCTTGCAACTACTACATAGAATCCTAAACCGACGCATCAAACGTGTAGAGGTTTTTAAGCCTAAATCGGTAGCTGACAATAATCAATTTGCTAAAACGTTAATAGGTAAAAGTTTTAGCCACATTGACCGCATAGGCAAACTTTTAATCTTCCATTTAGTTAAAGAAAAAAAAATATTTCTTCTCGCTCATCTTAAGATGACGGGGCAGTTTTTTTTCCACGATTTGACTGGAATAAGTGGTGGTGGTCACACCGCTACTCCAAACGATACTCTCAAACTACCCGGTAAGCACACTCGCGTTGCTTTCTATTTCACCGACGGCTCTAGCCTTTACTTTAATGACCTGCGAGGTTTTGGCTATGTAAAAATCGCCACTGCTAAAGAAGTAGCTGGTGCCAAAGCTAGATTTGGTCAAGAACCAATCGCTGATGACTTTGATACTGAACTGTTTACCTTAACTCTTAAGCGTAAAAGAGCGCCCATAAAAGCGGTATTACTCGACCAAACATTTGTCGCTGGCCTCGGTAATATTTATGTTGATGAAACTCTTTTTGTGGCAGGGGTAAGACCAACCCGCCAAGCTAATAAGGTAACCGAGAAAGAAGCCTGTGCTATTGCCCAGGCCAGTAGCGAAATAATGAAAAAAGCCATCACAGTAGGCGGTACTACTTTCCAGCATTTTGCTGACACGAAGGGCGCACGTGGCAACTACACCAACTACTTGCAAGTCTTTGGCAAACAAAATACCCCCTGTCCTAGATGTCAGACTTTAATCAAAAAAATTCGCGTAGCTGGGCGCGGTACCCATTTCTGTCCGACTTGCCAAAAATGATGCTTTTTTATTTTTTTAAGACAACCTTTGAGTACTTCCGACCCAAAAGACCCCAGCTTATTCCCCCCCAGGTTCGTTCATGTATATAGTAAAAAAATAATTGGGCAAAAATATCTACTATGCCAATACTAGCCATTATCGCTAAATCACCGGTCATAGCAAGAACAACCGACATGGTTATGGTTGAACCAATAACTCGCCAAGTAATTCCTTTCACTAAACTTCTTGCGTGAGTTTCGCGCATATTATCGATAGTGTAACATGACCAACCATAGTAAAGTGTTAATAAATATGCACAAAAACTTAGAACCAAGCTGGAAAAAAGCTCTCACTAATGAGTTTAACCAACCTTATTTTATAAGGTTGGCGGACGAAATAAAAAACGCTTATCTAAAAAAGTCAGTTTTTCCAAGCGCAGAAAATATTTTTAAAGCATTTGATTTATGCCCAATAACTAAAGTAAAAGTTGTCATCTTAGGACAAGACCCTTACCATGGCGAAGGACAAGCTCAAGGGCTTTCTTTTTCTGTACCAAACGATGTTAAGATTCCTCCTTCACTAAAAAATATTTATATAGAAATATTAAATGATATAGGTACACCAATACCAGAAAATGGTAATTTAGAAAAATGGGCTAAACAAGGTGTCTTATTACTTAACGCTACTTTAACAGTTCTACCCAAAAAACCAGGTTCTCATCAGGGACTTGGCTGGGAGATTTTTACCGACGCCGTTATACAGAAAATCTCCAGCGAGAAAGAGCATGTTGTATTTTTGCTTTGGGGTAAATATGCAGGGACTAAAGCTTCTTTGGTAGATCAAAACAAACACCTGGTTCTGACTGCCCCACATCCATCACCCTTTTCGTCTTATACTGGCTTTTTTGGTTGTAAGCATTTTTCGAAAACTAATGAATACCTCAAAAAGAACGGGCTTGGGGAGATTAGGTGGTGATATAAAAAGCTATACAGTGGCAAATATCACCGTATAAATTTCCTCTAGATACTATTCTCTTCACACCAATCAGGAAGAAAAATCTCTCTTAATCTTTCCTCTATCTACCCCAAGCTCTTTAAGTAATTTGGTGTTTACATCGACCATTGCCGACGTACCAGATAGATACCAACTCCGCTCCAAAAAATCTGGTGCGTATTTTTTTATTATTTTTGCTGTTAGATATCCAGTCTCATAACACGTGATATCCTCTTTTGCTAAAATGTTTATCACCTTAAGGGGAATCATCGATTGCGAAGCTTGGATACGATCTCTATAAGCAACTTCCGCCAAAGTGTTGTTGCAGTAAAAAAGCACCGTGTCGTTACTAATTTTACTCAATTCCATGTGTGATATATGACTAATAAAGGGCGTAACACCAATCCCTTCGGCCACACAAGCAACCTTTATGGTACTATCTGACATTAAGACAAAATCTCCTCCGAGTTGACTTGCGATGATGGTTTGTCCTGGTTTCAAAGATAACAAAGCTTTCTCAAAACTACTATTTTTTTCTCCAAACCTAACTCCAATACGCATAGTATTATCTAGAGGCGATGAAGCAATAGTGAAATAGCGACGAGTCCCCCTATTGTCAGCCCCGGTATGTGGCAACACCCACTCCAAATACTGCCCGGCCTTAAAATTAATTCCAACCGGTTTTATAAACACAAACTCATATGTATTCTTTGCTATTTCGCGTATTGCTTGCAAAGGAAGATAGAGTTTACGTCTAAGCGTAAACGGATAAAAAACTAGGTTCCCTAGCACTAGTGCTAGCTCTGGGGTCATTTTTATGCTCAAAGGTAAGAATAAATTAGTCTGAGAAATAAAGCCAACAAAAGCACCGTAGAAGGCTTGTAAGCGCTTAGTTGGTGGCATAGTAAATGGTTCAGTTAACATAAAAAAAGCCAAAAAAACACTTGGCCCGGAAAGCCAAAAATAAGAAAATCTACTGAGTGGCTCACCATCAAAACGCCACCCCTCAAACAGAAAGACCAAACAAGCGATTACGAGAAATGATATAACCGGTGTCCATTTTCGGACTTTCAAAACCACCACCATACCAGCCAAAAGTAACGGAATAAAAAGTTCAACTTGCCCCACCCACCAATTACTCTCAAAGTATCCTGGTACTGGTAAAACAGAATAAACAAGAGCCATGGCAAAAGCACCAAAAGCGGCCGGATTAACAATGTGTTGTTTACGCCAAGAAACAACGAACTTAGAGAGTATAGCCAAAAATACCACGGTAGCAATCACCCACAAATCCTCTAGTTTAGTTAGTTGAACCGGAATAACGAGGAAGTGAACAATCAATGCGGTTATTACCGCAGACTCCATACTGACCACAACTTTCCAAAGTTGACTAGCCATATAATTTGTCACCAAAGCCACCACTAGCACCACGACCAAGGAAATAAGCTGTTCACTAAAACGATATGGGATGACATGCCAAAAGCCAAGCCCGAGGGCTGAGAGTGCTAAAAAAGTTAAACCCACAGTTACTGTACGATACATTGTTGTACCATCTAGTATTTTAAGAACTGTCTGAAAGATTTCTTTCATTATTGAGTACACTTAAAGATTACTTATCTAGTAATTTAAAATGTCTTTTG
>DYNY01000008.1:3801-34190 GCA_020720815.1 Candidatus Elulimicrobium sp.
TAAAATGTCTTTTGAGTCACCGTTAGAATTAATTTTAGTATATTTACACTATTAATACAACCGACACACAAAACGTGTATAAATTATCTTTACTATTTTAGGAAAGATAATCATCGTACTCGAGCTACCTTTTTCTTTATTCTCAATTCTATTAAATACACCCAAGGAGAGTTCTATTATGTCTATAGTTGAAGATACAAACCGTAATTAAAAAACACAACCAGCCTTACAACCGCCCGTACTGAGCACAAAATAGTTGTTACTTTAATGTCGTCAATGAGCTGTGAACGAAGCGAGTGTACTCTTTGGTTAAATAGGTGATTTTAAAACCAAAGACGCTTTTCGCCAGGGCTTTTTTATGTTATAAACACCCCACGGGAATAGTTCCGCTTGCTCTTTCACAACCCCACTTAGGAGTATAGTCATGCACAACCCAAGCCATCTCGTGCAAATCGCGCAATCGGCGCATTTCATTGCCAAGAAAATGGACTACTGCCTCGTAGTTCCCGACGGCATACCAGGTTATCTGGTCGTCGAGGACATTTCGAGAAGGAAGCTACTGTCCATTCATGTAGGAACCTATGGCCATCTCTGCGATGATAAGTTTGCGGATTTGGCTTTGACAAGCAATAGCTGGATCCTTTCTCACCGCCTAACCGAGGAGCTAGTATCAGGTGTAACGAGTAGCGACTTTGACCAACGAATGTCTGGGTCAGTAATTGCTTCAGAACTACTCATTGGCTTTGCTAGTCGTGATGGACACAGCCAGCCATTGTCCGACGAAGCAATCGCTATCGCAATTGCTCTCAAGGCCGGTGTCTTGCTAAAAAGCGCTGTCAGGAGACGTTACTGCAATCGACACCTCAAAGAACACAATCCGTACCTAAGGCAGATGATTGACAACATCACTTGGACCAACTGACCCGTTCTTTCCACCTTAACTAAACCTAAAAGAAAAAGCGCCCTCCCGGGCGCCTTTTGCTTTCTTACATTCCCTATTTATAACAAAATTGTTACCGTGTTGTGACTTATCTCAAGTGTTCCGGAAGTTATCGTAAAAGTTTCAGTCTCACCACCCTCTTTGCGGACTATGATATTGCCAGCGCGTAAAGCTGACATGAGTGGTGTATGGTCAGCCAGCAAGGTCATCTCACCTTCACTTCCTGGTACCGTTACTGAAATGACCAAGCCAGAAAAGACTGGCGCATCAACGTGAGAGATAGTTAGATTTAGTTGTTTTAATTCTGCCATATAATTTTCTTATTGTTCCTGATTTTGTTTGAAGGAGTAAAGTGACTGCAAATACGAGGCGCGGGTGGAAAATATTGCGAGGTGTACTTTGGCGTACAGCGAGTAATATTTTGCACCCCTCAACAAAGTAGATGCGGTTAATTTATTTCTTCAATTGAGCCTTTCATGTAGAAGGCATTTTCAGACTTCTCATCATGCTTACCGTCTAAAATCTCTCCAAAGCCACGCACAGTATCGGCTAGTGGCACATACTTACCGGGCGCACCAGTAAATACTTCGGCCACTGAGAATGGTTGCGACATGAAGCGTTGAATCTTGCGGGCACGATACACAGTCTGCTTATCTTCTTCCGAAAGTTCCTCGATACCCAAAATTGCAATAATGTCCTGTAGGTCTTTGTAGCGTTGCAGTGTTTGCTTCACCCCTTGCGCGACGCGATAATGCTCCTCTCCCACAATCATCGGATCAAGCGCAGTTGAGTTACTCTCTAGTGGGTCAATGGCTGGGTAGATACCGAGTGAAGCGAGTTGACGACTAAGTACCACCGTTGAGTCTAGGTGAGAGAAGGTAGTAGCCGGAGCCGGGTCAGTTAAGTCGTCAGCTGGTACATATACGGCCTGGACTGAGGTAATCGAACCCTTCTTAGTAGAAGTAATACGCTCTTGCATTTTACCCATTTCCTCAGCCAAAGTTGGTTGGTAACCCACCGCTGAAGATACACGTCCAAGCAGTGATGATACTTCCTGACCAGCTTGAGTAAAGCGGAAAACGTTGTCCATAAAGAATAGTACATCCTTACCACCCTCGTCACGCAAAGCTTCAGCCATAGTAAGACCAGAAAGTCCCACTCGAGCACGCGCTCCTGGCACTTCGTTCATCTGACCGAAAACAAGGGCTGTCTTATCGAGCACGCCTGAATCCTTCATTTCATGGTAGAGGTCATTTCCTTCACGAACGCGTTCACCCACTCCGGCAAACACTGAGTACCCACCGTGTTCACTGGCTACGTTATGTATTAGCTCTTGAATCAAGACTGTCTTCCCTACTCCCGCACCACCAAATAGTCCTACCTTGCCTCCCTTAATAAAAGGCGCGAGAAGGTCGACTGACTTAATACCGGTTTCAAACACTTCGGTCTTGGTCGATTGCTCAACGAAAGCCGGGGCTTCTTGGTGAATGGCACGACGTGGGACATCTTTAAGATCTCCCTTACCATCTAGAGTATTACCAAGCACATTGAAAAGACGACCAAGGGATTTTTGTCCAACTGGTACCGAAATACCTTCACCAAGATCTTGTACTTCCATCCCCCGCTCTAGCCCTTGCGTGTCCTCCATAGCAATCGCGCGCACACGGTCTAGTCCGACATGCTGAGCCACTTCGAGCGTAATAGTCTCACCATCAGCCTTAGTAACCGTAAGAGCATTTAAGAGTGCTGGTACACCTTCGGTAAAGTGGACATCAACAATCGGACCGATAATTTGGGTAATTGTGCCTATTTTCATAATAATGTTTTTTTAATAATTTTTTAATGGGTACTCATGCGTTCGTAACACTGAGTGATAAAGGAACCGAATTCGATTCGCTTATCACTTAGTGTTACAATTTTTGACTCTCAAATTTTTGTGATTCCCATGACATATTCATTTAAAAATTACTTCATTGCTTCCATACCGCCGGTGATTTCGGCCACTTCTGCGGTAATCGCAGCCTGACGAGCCTTGTTATACTTCAACGTCAAGAACTTTGCTACCTCCTTACTCTTATCAGTCGCATTCTTCATCGCCACCATACGAGCAGAGTGCTCACTGGCTTTACTCTCCAAAAAAGCATGAAAAACTATAATCTGAATCAACTGTGGAATGAGCGCATCAAAGACGGTCTGTGCGTCAGGCTCGATGGTGTGGTCAATGACGGCGTCAGGTGGCACTACATCATCACTAAACTTGCCATGACGTGGACGGATACCCCGCATCATAAAGTGCACTTCAGCTGGAACAAGTGGCAGTACTTGGCGCATAGTCGCCTCTTGCTCAAAGGTAGAGAGGAAGTTTTGGTAAATGACTTCGACCTTGGCGTAAGTGGTGGCATTTTTGTAGGCCTCAATAACAGCGGAGGTAATTTCATAGACATTCTCGACTGTCACTTCATCCCCGACGTTAGTATAGTGAGACAACACAGTGATTTTCTCGCGCGCGGCAAACTCTACCGCTTTGCGTCCGACCGCAATCATATCGAAAGCTGTACCAGTCGCTTCAAGTTCCTCCACCTTCTTCAAGACAGCACTGTTAACGCTCCCAGCTAAACCTTTATCACTAGTAATTACTACTAAGAGAGTCTTTCCATCTGCGCGTCGTACCACTAAGGCATGACTTTGCACCGCTTCAGATTGAGCAACGTGAGAAAGAATCTTGAGTGCTGAGTGCACATAGGGACGGGCCAAAAACGCTCGCTCCTGACTTTTGCGCATCTTCACCGCCGAGACAGACTCCATTGCCTTGGTAACTTTGCCAGTCTTTTTGGTGGAAATTATTTTGTTTTTAATTTGCTTAAGTGCCATGTTTTGCAATATGAGCGAGCTAATAATTATAACCTTTAACTTAGCCATAGTTCAGTTACTCATCGGCATTGTTTCTTTCGCCTTAGCCACCCCAACCATCCAGAAACGTTGCCGATGAGTAACTTCACTCTCTTCTTTCCCTTATTTCTTCACCACTGCAGTGTATAGAGTGGTATGTGCTTCCTTGAAATCAGCAATTGCCTTATTCAACTTCTCCACCACTTCATCAGTTAGTTCCCGACCTGCCTCGATAGTAGTCAGAATATCTTTGCGATCACGTTCAATGAATTCGTGAAAAGCCGCTTCTATCTTACTGACCGTTTGATAAGTTGCCCCGTCCATTAGACCATTATTAGCCCCATAGATAGATACTACTTGCTTGTAAAATGGCATCGGGTTGTTTTGCTTTTGTTTCAAAAGCTCTACGTACTTGCGACCACTATCAATTCGCTTCTTGGTGTCTTCATCGAGATCGGAAGCAAACTGCATGAAAGCTTCCAATTCACGAAACTGCGCCAGCTCGAGACGGATCTTGCCTGACACTTTTTTCATCGCCTTAGTCTGAGCGGAAGACCCTACACGAGAAACCGAGATACCAACGTTTAGCGCCGGACGAATTCCCTTGTTGAACAAATCGCCTTCAAGAAAGATCTGTCCATCAGTGATGGAAATAACGTTGGTTGGAATATAGGCTGACACGTCACCTTCCTGAGTTTCAATAATCGGCAAAGCGGTGATTGAACCACCTCCCAGTTCCTTGGACAACTTAGCTGAGCGTTCGAGGAGACGAGAATGTAGGTAGAAAATATCACCTGGGTACGCTTCACGTCCTGGTGGTCGACGAAGCAAGAGTGACATCTGGCGATATGCTACAGCATGCTTAGACAAATCATCAAAAACAATCACCACGTCTTTACCTTGTTCCATAAAATATTCCCCGATAGCCACCCCAGTAAACGGGGCAAGGAAAAGTAATGGTGAAGCCTCAGCTGCTGAAGAAGCAACAATAGTGGTGTATTCCAGTGCTCCAGCTTCCTCTAGTTTAGCCATGATACTAGCGGTCTTTGAGCGCTTTTGACCGATAGCGACATAAATACAAATTGGGCGTTTTTCTTTTGGTTCGTACTTTTGATTGATGATGGTATCAATCGCGATGGTTGTCTTACCAGTACCGCGATCACCGATAATGAGTTCACGTTGTCCACGGCCAATCGGAATCATTGAGTCAATAGCCTTGATACCAGTGTGAATCGGTTGGTTAACTGACGAACGGTCCATTACACCGTAGGCCACACGTTCAATCGGCATGTTTCGATCTGTCGCAATAGCACCCTTACCGTCAATAACTTCACCAAGCGCATTGACGACCCGTCCAACGATAGCTGGACCAACCGGTACCGAGAGGAGCTTACCAGTACGGCGCACCTGCATACCTTCTTTCACCAAATTACTTTCACCCAAAATCACCACCTTAACCGTATCTTCTTCGAGGTTTAAGACGAGCCCAAATAGAACACCTTCTTGCTTAAGTGTATCTTTAAGCGAAATACCACTACCGGTCTCGAAGATTACCATTTCCATCATCTGAGCTTTAAGTAATCCTTCAATTTCAGCAATACCATCACCCACAGAAACCACTACACCCACCTCTTCAGGCTGTGCGGTTACATCTAGGGCTTCAATTTCTTTTTTAATGCGATCAATGATAGCGGTGCTCATAATAATTTTGATTAGTGATTTTGATTGATAATTTGGTGAATAAAATAAAATAAAATTTCTGTGGAGGCTTTTCTGTGGAGGCTTAGCCTCCACAGAATTAGGACTTGGTGATATTTAGATACAAATTAACCAGGGCTCGTTTGTAGCTTTGATCAATTAATTTTCCCTTAAAACAAGCAGTAAAACCGCCGACTAAAGTAGTGTCAACAACTTCAGTATAAGCCTCGGTCTCCGCCACTCCAATCAAAACCAAGGCAGATTTTATCTTCGACTCAGCAATTACGCAACTTTTAGCAACTGTAACTTGCGGACTATGGGATTTTAGCTTGGCTTCCAATACTCGTTTAGTCGCTCGTAATATCTGTGGCCAAAGGCGCAAATGCCCCTTGCGTAACAGTAGCGATTTGATATTCAACAAAACTTCTTCTGGTGCTGTCCCAGAAATTAGACTGCTGGTAAGTGCTGTAACGTAAGCTTGTTTCATATTTGATTAGCTAACTTTTTCTCTAAGCAATTTTTCCGTTGCCAAAATAGCTAGCTCCGCTACTTCCTTCTCACTATCTGCTAAGGCTTGCTTCTTTAACTGTTCACTCTTTAACTCGGCATCTTTAATCACCTGTAAAGCTTTATCTTGTGCCGTTGCTAAAATATCAGCTGTCTTGACTTCAATCGCTTCTTTAGCACGCAAAGCGATTGCCGATGCTTCCTCATGTGCTGAACTCAAAACTATTTGCTTCTCACTATCTGCTTCAGCTAAAGCCAAGGCCGCCATTTCAGAATCCTTGATACCCTGAACGATCTTCTCTTCTCGCTCTTTGAGAAGCTTAAGAATTGGTCGATACAAAAAATACCCCAACGCTACCAGCAAAATAGTAAAGTTTACTATTTGAATGATGATGAGTCGTTGATCAATACCAAAGGCGTTAATGATGTCTTCCATAGTGAGTTAGTAAGTTAATAATTAAGTGACTTCTAATTTAGTTAACTGTGAGTATCAGCTCCGTTGCCAGTAAAATTGCAGGTTGAACTATTTTAATAGTGCTGTAGTTGCGCGGAGCAGAGTAAAATTTTTGAAGACGTACTAAATTGCACGCTGACAATAATTTTTCGAACCTGACAAAGCAAATGTAGTGCCAATAAAATAATTAAGCGAACTTGATAACGAAAGCGACCACAAGAGCAAAAATGGCTAGTGCCTCCACGAAAGCAATACCAATAAACATTGTAGCTTGAATCTTTGGAGTAGCTTCGGGGTTGCGACCAATAGCCTCTAGCGCACGCGCTACGAGTATACCAATACTAATACCAGGACCAAACACACCTACAGCAGCAGCAATCGCCATCGCTATTGCCTTGAGTGCGTCAGCATTTAGTTTTGCAACTTCTATAGCCACATTTATTTCTTCCATAATACGTATAACTTTATTTTAATAATATTTCTTTGCTACTGAACAAGTACGAGTCACGCCCAATTTGTTTTAACGCGGGACTCGTGATTATCCACTAGTGCTGAGGCTCAGCCGCCGCCAACTTAATAAAGAACAAGGTCAAAATGGCAAAGACAAAGGCCTGAATAAACCCTACGAACACCTCAAAGGCTATTAGTGGTACCGGCACAACATACGGAATAAAGAACATAATCACTACCAGCAAAGTTTTACCAGCAAAAATATTTCCAAAGAGACGGAATGAAAACGAGATTAACCGTGCCAACTCAGAGATGAGTTCGATGAGTCCAATAATAAAAGCCAAAGGGGAAGAAAAATTAATAAACTTCCCGGCATACTTAAAGAAGCCCAAGGTGACAAAGCCGGCCATTTCAATGGTAATAAAGGCAATTAAAGCGAAAGCTAAAGTAATATTTAAATCGGTTGCAGCTGGGTAAAGAAAAGGAATGAAGTGCCCTTCGTGGGTGTAGCCAATTGATGTCACACCCGGTAGTAGTCCAACCCAGTTAAGGGTTAAAACAAAGATAAAAATAGTCATCACTACACCAAAATACTTCCTAGCCATAATGCGACTCTCAAGTACATCACTCATATAATCAAACACACCACCAATGAGCATTTCCATCATGCTCTGGAGTTTACCTGGAATAGCAGAAAGTTGATGCCTTATAGTAATGGCCAAAGCAATTAAAATGGCCATAGTGAGCCAAGTAGTAAGTAGAGTCGCTGTAATTGGTATACCAAAAAACTCACCAACTATGTACGGCTTAAGAGCGACGTGAATACCACCTCCTTCTGCGTAAGCTGTGTTAATCAAGGAAAACATACAAATCTACCAAAGAGCAGCAAGCGCCCTAGCGCCGGCATAATACCATAGCTTACCCAATAACAAAACCACAGCTGTCCACTATTTTAGCCTTATTTTAAGGCTATTTGACTATTTACCAGTTTAATGTTATTCTCTTAGTAACTTAAGAATCTCGTGTAGGGCTCTTGAGCGGCAAATAGCCGTCACCCCCATTTACTGGAACTTTGTGACTCGTTTGGATTTACTTACTGCACAATCCTGAAATTGTCTAGCAATTTCATAAACAATATAAATATATAATGCCAAGCTCTGATAGCCGACCTAATCGGCCGACTTCTTCTAGTAACCGTAACCGACGAACTTTTAGTTCTGCTCGACCACGTACCGAAGGAAGTTCATACTCCCGTTCACAATCATCATCTTCTTCCTCGTATCATCCATCAACTGGAGGAAGTCGTTTTAATAGTAATCGTAGTGGAGGAAGCGGTCGTGGTGGAAGCCGTGGTGGCTTTAGCGGTGGCGGTCGTGGTGGCGGTCGAGGCCGTCGCCCCATGGCTACCTTTGATGTTTCTAAATTCATCAACCTTAACCCGGTAGCCACTACCCCAGAAGTTGCCTATGAAGCTAAACATACTTTCAAAGACTTTGGTCTAGATGCTCGCTTAGTAGAAACTATTTCCGATATGGGACTAGAAATTCCTAGTGCGATTCAAGATCAAGTTATTCCGCTTATCCTTGAAGGAAATGACGTAGTGGGCTTAGCACAAACTGGTACCGGTAAAACAGCCGCTTTCTTAATTCCAACTATTCACAAGACTCTACGTCAACCTGGCCGACAGACTCTTATTCTTACCCCAACCCGCGAATTAGCGATCCAAGTAGAACAAGAGCTACGACGCCTTACACCAAAAATGCATCTTTACGCTACTGTTTGTGTCGGTGGAATGAATATCCGCCCACAAATTAGTGGTCTGAAACGAAAGAACCATTTTATTATTGGAACCCCGGGTCGGGTCCAAGATCTACTAGATCGCGGACACATCAAGCCAGGAGCGTTTACCACGGTCATACTCGACGAGGCTGACCGAATGCTCGATATGGGATTCATTCACGATATTAAGAAAATTCTTAAAGACGTACCAACTGACCGTGAGACCCTTTTCTTTTCGGCTACTATGACTAAAACAGTCGAAGGATTGATTCACGAATTTTTACGTAAGCCAATTACTATCTCAGTACGCAAAAACGACATCACTAGTAGTATTACCCAAGATGTGGTTCGTTATGAACATCACAATAAGTTTGATACTTTGGTGACTCTACTGCGAAAATCTGAATTCCCGCGTGTAATCGTCTTCGGTGCGATGAAGCATAGTGTCGAAAAACTCAGTCAAGAACTGGTTCATGCCGGAATCAAAGCTGATGCCATTCACGGCAACAAGTCACACATACAACGACAACGGGCTCTCTCCCGTTTCAAGGATGGTCAAGTGCAAGTACTGGTTGCAACTGACGTAGCTGCTCGTGGTATACACGTTGATAACGTCTCACACGTAATCAACTACGACCTACCAAACACCTATGAAGACTATGTGCACCGTATCGGTCGCACTGGACGAGGTAGCAAGCACGGACAAGCCCTTACCTTTATCCCGGCTTAAACCTGATACAATACAAGTCGCAAGAACAATATCATGGAAATTATTCCATGATATTGTTCTATAGCTAAAACAGCCCCTAAACAAGGGTTCAACTAAAAACTATCGTGGAATATTTACTTACCATTGTACTACTTTCATTCTCGGCCATATTTTCTGGTCTGACTTTGGGTTATTTTTCCTTAAATCTAAATACCTTAGAAAGACGAGCAAAACATGGCAATCCAGAAGCAGTTGCCATTTACCCAATTCGAAAGCAGGGTAACTTGCTTTTAACTACCCTGCTTTTGGGTAACGTTGGGGTTAATACTGCTTTATCAGTTTACTTAGGTTCACTGATAAGTGGTGTATTGGCTGGCATTATAGCTACGGCTTTAATTTTCCTCTTTGGTGAAATAATTCCCCAAGCAGCTTTTTCTCGACATGCACTTTGGGTTGGTAGTCGGTTTGCACCACTCATGCGAGTAATAATGTTCTTTGTGTTACCACTGACGTATCCAATTGCTTTCTTCCTAGATAAGTTATTGGGTAAAGAAATGCCCAGCCTCTATTCCAAACGAGAATTAATGCAGATTGTAAGTGAACTTGGAGAGTCTGAGCATAGCGATTTAGATGAAGATGAGGAGCGAATTGTGCATGGTGCATTACAGTTTTCCCACACATCAGTGCGCGAAGTCATGACACCAAAAGAAAAAGTGATTACTTTTGAAGAACACCAACGCCTTAATCAAGAATTTATCGACAATCTAACCGTGCACGCCTATTCAAGATATCCGGTTTATAGTGGTAACCCTGAAAATATTATCGGCATACTTTATGCTCGCAACCTCATATCCAAATCGCAAGACACTGCCCTTTGCGATACTGAGGATGCTTTTGATCGAAACTTCCTTTGCGTACGACCTAATGAAAAATTAGATATAGTTCTAGCAATGATGCTTAAGCGTCGCCAACATTTAGGTTTAGTTTTTAGTCGTAACAAACAATTTCTTGGTGTGATTAGCCTTGAAGATATCATCGAAGAAATTATTCAACTCGAAATTGAAGACGAAGATGAATAATAATATGGTAAAGTCTCTTAAACACATAATCTTAGAGAAAAAAATTGGTGAGACTCCACTTGAGGTACTAGAAGCTTGGCGCAAAAAACACCCAAGTTTAGTTGACACTACGATGGCTTATGCCGGTCGCCTTGACCCCATGGCTTCAGGTAAGCTACTAGTGCTTATTGGTGAAGAGTGTAAACACCAAGAAAATTATCACCATCTAGACAAGACTTATATTTTTTCGGTTTTATTTGGTGTGTCATCAGACTCGGGTGATGTGCTTGGTCTGTTAACTGAGGGTAAGGCCAGAGAAATTCCCCAAGAATCTATCGAAAAAATACTCCCCTCCTTGGTGGGTGATATTGAACTCCCCTACCCAATTTTTTCTTCACGCACTATTAAAGGAAAACCTTTACATACTTGGACATTAGAAGGCCGATTAAATGAAATCACTATCCCTAGCAAAAAATCTACCATTTACGAATTAGCGCTAACCAAACAAGAGCAAAAAACTCGCGCCACAATTGTGGTAGAGGCCAGTAATAAAATTGAATCTATTCCCTTGGTGACCGACCCTAGAAAAGCCATCGGTAATGATTTTAGAAGACCAGATATTAGAAAAAGCTGGCTGGAATTTAGTAAAGCTGGCACTGAAAATGACGTTTTTACGATAGCTACTTTTACCTGTACTGCAAGTTCCGGCACCTACATGCGTTCATTGTCTGAAAAAATTGCAGAAATTATCGGTAGTATCGGTCTAGCATTTTACATACATCGCACAGAGATTGGTCAATATGATTATGTAAATAAAATTTGGTCTAAACGTTTTTAAGCTTAAATGTCTTTAATAGAAAGTTCAGTGATTTTGTTTAAATAAGCATCAACCGCCAAGACATACTCTGCATGACTCCAAACCAATGGCGCTGTCGATAGATGTTCACGAGTATTAGGGTGCATTTGTTCAGCCAACACCCCACCAGTGGTAGCGTGTGAGCAAGTCCATTCCAGCAATTCCAAAGCCGGCTTAAGTTCCTTAAGCGTACGCGCCTTCCTAATATAATACTGTGCCATCCAAAGAGTGGTAATGACCCAAGGATTTGGTGAGCCGGCGTCGTTCATTCGATAGTAGGCATCATTTTCATACCGCACGTAACCTTTACTATTTGAATCAACCTGTAATCGTTCAGCGACAGTCTTGGCGGAAGCTATAATTTTAGGGTCATCAATATCAAATACTTCAAACAAAATTAGTCCATAGAAACTACTAGTATCAACTGTCCTGTCATAAATCAATTCATCTTCAGTGTGAAGAACGTGCTTCACAAACATTTTTATTTCAGGGTCATAAAGTAAGCTTGAAATAGAAGACTGTAGGCGCTGAGCTACTGCCTGGTAGGTACGAGCATCATCATCTTTACCTAAAACCATAGCAAACCTTGAAGCAGCCATGAGTCCTCCGTAAACCGAAGCGGCGGTGTAAGTAGAGGTACCATACTTCTCTTCCCATAAGTCGTATGAGGCTTGCGGTAGACCAGTCGTAGCTTCGATATACTCACACATAAACCTGGCCGCTGGTTCAATAAAAGGATTGTACAATGACTCAATAAACTCCAAATCACGAGTTTTTTCGTAATGCTGCCATAGCATAAAGATTGAGGAAGCTGTTTCATCTTCTTGTATTGGCAGACGTGGCTTACCGTTTTGCATCCAAGGATGCCAAGAACTACCAAGTACCCCGTCAGTGCGATATTTATGCATGAGATAGCCACCCGGTTCAGCACACTCAGCTAAAAATGTAAATAAACGCTTGGTAGCATCATGATAACCTGTCACATCTAAAGCCAAAGCAACATTAGCGGCATCACGTGGCCATACATAACTATATGTATCACGACCATGGTGAAGCATGTCAGTATCACTTGAAGCGATTACTCCGCCATGGTTATCAGCATGCACTCGCATCATGATAAGTGAACGATTAAATAAAGTTCGCAATGGAGTGGATAAGATTGAAAGGTCTCTATCTTCTTTTTCTAGCCAAGCCTGCCAATAAGCCTCTGTGGCAGCGATTAAGCGCTCTGGTTTTTCTTTTATAACATAAGCATCTAACGTGTGTACCTCTGGAATATTTTCACCACAGACTACCCAATAAATCATTTTCACCTCTCCGCCCGGCAACATATCAGCTGAGAGACCAATTACCGAATCAACCGAGCCATGCTCGATTGGATTACGTTCCAAGATTCCATCAACTGCATCTAAATATGTTCCTTCCTTACCTTCAATACCAAACAGTCCAATGTTGTAGTCAATAAATTGTTTATCCCCCACGTAAGCATTAACCAAAAAAGCTACCTTGCCTTTATAGTGGACAATGGCTTTAACACGCGGATCATAAAAAGCCGTATCCCCACGCCTTGATTCGGAAATACGAAACTGCTGGGCTAAGAATAGTTTAACTAGACGATTACTACCACTGTTATTTGTAACGATAAAATTTCGTAAAAAAACATTTCGTTCATTATGAACGGCATCTTTACTAACCACTGTAATTTGCAAACGTTCATTTACCGCTACCATACTACCAACACCAGTATGATCATCTGCGCCAATAGTAATTAACCAATCGGGCTGATCAAACCAAGACATTACCCCATCGACATACACACCTATTCGGTGGACAAAATTACCACTAGCACCACTCACATGATTAGACTCACCAACATAAGGGTAATACAAATCTCGCACCTGACCTCTATAGTCCAAGCCCACCAATAAGCTTCCGTTTCCAACTGTAACAGCCCGTGCCATGTCTAAACGTGGTAGGTCTTTAGGTGTTTAGCAATAGCAGACTTAGCTGAAGTGGGTGTCTTAGCTTTTCGTAAATCAGCTGCACATTCCAAATCACGGAGTACGACCTCAACCCACTGCGCAAAATCGTGACGGTCTTTGGTCACATGGTGTAAATAAACTGACTTATCCATTTTAGCCAAAGCGTCATAGAGAGCCATCAAACTGTTAAATATTTGACCATCAGTGGTCCAGAATGAGTGTTCATTATCAGCCAAGACCAGAGCTTTTATCATGGCGTTTTTCTTTGCCACTGGTTTCTTTATAATTGAAGCTGTCTTTTTGGCCACAGCTTTCTTGACTATTTTCCTTGCGACTACCTTTTTTGTAGTGGTTGGCATATTTATTAAAATTAAGAACTAATGTTTCTGAGATATAATCATCCTTAGGAAGGGTAACCTTCCTACTACCTGACTACACCAGTTTTTTAGCCTTTGCCAGGTAGTAGGATTTGGCATCGGCTCTGGTTTTACTTCCAAAGCAGTGGCAGTTTTCACCTCCACTAGCTTACGTTCTTCACGCGCTAAGGCTTTTTCTTCGTTCAAAGCTAGAGCATGACTTACCCTCAATTGTAAATCACTTAAGGCATTCATGAAAGCGATATAAGCATCATATGGGGATTGGTAGGGACTGAAGTAAGCATGCACATCTCCATCTTGAGACCATTTAGTACACATATAATAGAAGTGATCGGAAGTTTGTAATTTACGCCACGTTTCAATTAACTCTTTACTTTTTGTTGCCATTACTTTTTCTTCCATACCATAGATAGTGGAAACTGCGTCTTTCTGAATATCATTACCGGTCCAGGCTGTTAGGTCACGGTCAGTATCAGCCCAAGTCAAGACATCTGGCACATCAATCTCCCCTACTGAATCATAACTAAGAGCTGTTTCCGATGGAGTCTTAAATGAAGTGTCTCCATGACGAGTCAGCAAGCCCGGAAGAGCACGTAAAAAATTAAAGATACCAGTATCTTCCCATTGGTGTTCACCAAAAGTTTCATAGTCCATAAAAAGATTAATGGTTTGGCCATCACCATGGTGGGCGTGAATCCACTGTGCATATGTTTCAGCATTTAATGGCCAACTAGACCAGCCCTGATTACCAAAACGAAAAGCGACATCGTCTGATAACTTGTAATTCTTAAGCAAAACTTTTATTTTTTTACAACCTGGTGGATGATACAAAAAATTTGGGCTACGCCATCCTAGGTACTTGTCCCAACCTTCAGCCATAATACCAAGGTAGCCATTATCTTCACACCACTTGGCCAAGTCATTGCGGTATGAAAGCTCAGTATTTCTAAACACACGTGGTGTAAAATTAAATAATTCTTTGATGCGTTTTTTGTGCTTTAAAACTTGTCTCTCAAACTCCGGTACCGAATAGAAAAAGGCTAAAGAATGATGATAGGTGTCGGCCAATATTTCTACTCGACCACTAGCCACTAACTTCTGGAAGGACTCCAAAACATCTGGTGCGTAAGCTTCAAATTGATCAAGGACAGTACCAGAAAATGACAAAGCGAAACGGAAATCTGGATGAGTGTCTAGTAGTTCTTGTAAAATTGCATTAGTCGGACGGTAGGATTTATTAGCTACCTTATCAATAATACGACGGTTATTTAAGTCAGTTTCAGATGAGTCATTGAAATATTCATTATCATTACCAATATCAAAGACCCGATAACGCTTAACACGGTATGGTTGGTGAACATGAAAATAGGGGCAGACAGTAAGCATACCTATGATGTGACGTATTGTAATAAAGTTTTGTAAAGCTGATGGACTTTTTTGGCCGCTTCTTTCCATGACATGCGATCAAGATCTCTTCGTCCTTCGTTTACCATCTGACTACGCATTACTGGATAACGCATAGCAGACAAAATTTTATTAGCCATCTCATCCACATCCCAAAAATCAACTTTAAGGGCATGGACCAATACTTCACCAACTCCAGATTGCTTGGTAATAAGCGAAGGTACTCCATGTTGTAAAGCCTCTAACGGAACTAGACCAAACGGTTCAGAAACTGAAGGCATTACCACTAGATCTGCACTCTGGTACATGCGGTCACGTTCTTCTTCCCATAAAGCGCCAGCAAATATGACGTGTGTGGAAAGACCCATCGCTCCCACTTGGTTTATTATTTGACTTGTCATATCACCCCAACCAGAAATAACAAACACTATATTTGGATCGACGTCGACTACTATGCGAGCAGCGCGAATAAAATAATCTACACCTTTTTGAATCGTGATACGTCCATGGTAAAGAATAATTTTTTTACCTTGATTCTTAAGTCCTTGAAGCAAGGGTTCATGACGTGTAGGAATAAAGGTATCACAGCCATTATGAACCACTTCCACTTTAGCCGGATTAACACCATGTTTACGCACAATTAAATCTTTAGTAAAGGAACTAACCGTTACTATTTTATCTGCAATGGCAAAACTCTCACATTCAATTTTATAAATTGACGGATCAACATTTTCACTAGCAGCCTGGTCATAGGAAGTAGCGTGGACGTGTAGGATAAGAGGTTTTCCACTAGCAATTTTAGCTGCTACACCTGCCAAATAAGAAGTCCAATCATGAGCATGTATAATATCGAACTCTTCTTCTTGAGCAATCAAAGCTGCCTGATGAGCAAAGCGATGTGCCTCTTCAACTATAGTGCGAGATTTAATTATCGGCTTACCACTACTCTCATAGCCGGAAATAAAATAGACTCTACTATCAGCAGCATTGTATGGTTTTAGATGTGACTCAACCTGACGAACCTTTACTTTTCTTTCATCTTCAGCAAAAATAAAGCGCGCATCACCTACTGCGTTTTGTCTTTTAGGCAACACAAAAATGACTTCTACTCCTTTTTGCGAAAGCTCTCGAGTTAGCCCAAAACAAGCTACTCCAAGCCCACCGTTTCTTGATGGTGGAAAATCCCAACCGAAAGTTAGTATACGCATAAAAGAAAAAAAGCGAGGCCACTTAGGCTCGCTTTCATCATAACATGTATACAATTTAATTTTTATCTAACATGTGCTTATGTATGATTTCCAGTAAAAGACCGTTTATTATTTTATATATTATTTGACTAAAAGTGTTATTTTTGCTAATATCGCGGAACTATGTCACAGGATTTATTGGTCAAACTCGTCTCAGTTGGCGACAAAAATGGCGTCGGTAAAGGTCACACTTACTACACACGCTTCAATAACAAGGTCAAAAAAGACCCCAGTAAGAAGTACGAGACTAAGAAATTTAACCCAGTTTCTAAAACTCATACGGTATACAAGCAAAAAAAATAAACATTAGCCCGCCAGGGCTTTTTGTTTACTTCGTTTAAGTAAACAAAGAGTAGCGAAGCTACGACGATGTTTTACTTATGCAGACACAATACTAGTTTCGACCCCGTAGGGAGAAACTAGTATATGTGGCCTGCCAAGAATTTGCCTTTCCCTGGGCAAATCGCTGGAACTATGACTCCAAAGTCTTAGTAAAGACCTATAAATACAATAAAATGAAACCTCCCATTACGGAGATTTTATTTATTTTCCCTTATTCGTATTTTAGCTTATTGTCCTTATTTGGGTCGTACTTGCCGAGGCTGGCCAAGCTATTCATTTTTACAGCATGAAGAAGCATCTTCTGAGCTTCTGGGATATTTTCTTGTTTACCTTGCCATGCCATGAGCACAGGCTCTTCAATTGCACGAGAATACGAAAATGTAATTGGCCAAGGTTGTCCGCCAAGTTTAGCTATCGCATTGAGGTTTTCAGTTGACCGCTTAGGTGTTTGCCCACCTGATAGAAAGACGATACCTCCAACATCATAAGGAACAGACATGTGAAAAGCGCGCAAAGTAGTGTTAGCGATTTGCTCCGGCGAAGAAGGTTCTGGATTCATGTCTCCAGCTAAGACCATGGATGACTTAAGAATTAAACCCTCAAGATCAACTCGGTAATTTTGTAGGGTCTGAAAAAGAATTTGTAGAGTGCGAGTAGTCACCTGTTCCGCGCGAGCGAGTGAGTGATCGCCGGCATATATAACTTCAGGTTCAACTATTGGTACTATTCCCGCTGCTTGAGCTAGCTGGGCATAACGGGCCAAAAAGATAGCATTCATTGTAATAGCTGCATCAGTTGGTGTATCTTCATCATCAATAGTTATCACTGCTCGCCACTTAGCAAAGCGTGCCCCAAAATCATAATATTCAACCAAACGTTCGGCTAAATTATCTAATCCTTGAGAAACTACCTCTCCTTTAAACCCGTGTAGTTCAACTGTACCAAGATCAACTTTAATACCAGGTACAATTCCCTTAGCAGTTAATACATCAGGAAAAGGAATGCCACTATCGGTAGAACTCCTAATGGAAGAATCATACATGATTACTCCGGAAAGATATTCTTCAATACCCTGAGCAGCAAAGAGTAGTTCACGAAAATCTTGACGGTTTTCGGCTTCGTTCCGCAAATGTACCATCGCCAAACGCCTCCCGGCCGTAGCGTCACTTTCATCCGCGGCTAATATTCCTTTACCGGAAGCCATTAAGGCTGCTACGGTCTCATATAATTTGGTATTCTTTTTCATACTATAACTAAGTGTAACAAACAAAAACCCTTAGTGCGGATAACTACCTGTGTGCAACTATTTCATTGAGGGCTTACATGTCAACTAAGATGTTTGACAAATATACTCAATCCAGGAATAGTTGTTAAATGTTAACACGCGAAGAGACTTGGTTGCTTAGAGAAAAATATCACGGTCAAAAAACCAAAGGTTTTTTGACCGATTGCCAACACCTTAAGGCTGGCGAACCGTTGGCATATGTAATTGGTTATATTAATTTTCTGCATTGCAAAATTTGGCTGGATACCAAACCACTAATACCTCGAGTTGAAACCGAATTCTGGGTTGAACAACTGATTAGAAAAATTAAAAAAGATAAATCCACTTCTCCGCTTAGAATACTTGACCTATGTGCTGGTAGTGGCTGCATTGGGATAGCAATAACTAAAGCTATACCAAAAACTGAAGTAGACTTCATTGAATTAGATTCTG
This sequence comes from Candidatus Elulimicrobium sp., assembly GCA_020720815.1. Taxonomy (GTDB): domain Bacteria; phylum Patescibacteriota; class Minisyncoccia; order Phycocordibacterales; family UBA918; genus OLB19. Next base: position 22,211 of record DYNY01000008.1, read on the forward strand.
CACATATTCCTACCATCAAAAAAAACTGCCAAGAAAATAATATTACGAAAGGACAAACACGAATTATGGCCGCTAATCTTTTGGAAAATCTGCGTCCAAAAGAACGTTACGATTTTATCATTTCAAATCCACCTTATATAAATCCTAAACTAGATCGGACAGAACCATCAGTCAAAAATTTTGAGCCATCCTTAGCGCTCTACGGCGGAGAAGCCGGCCTAGATATCATTACTGAAATAATAAAAACTGCACCAGTTCATCTCAAGGATGGGGGCGAGCTTTGGCTTGAGCATGAACCAGAACAAACCAAAGCCATTTTGGCCCTTGGTGACACCAAATTTATCATCACCACCTTTAAAGACCAGTACCACGTAGATCGTTTTTCTCAGCTAATACTAAGGTAAACTAATGTTATAATAATTTATATGTATTTAAATCTTGACAAACTCCTTTCGAACCATTTGCATAATTTAGTCAGTCTTGGTTTTTTACTAACACTCGGTCTTTATGCTCTATTTAGTTTTATTATGTACTACCATTGGAAGGAATACAGCGTGGAGCCGAAAATGACAAACATTACACTGGCTTTATATTTCCTTACCACCATTCCGCCACTTTTTATTCTCGGTATCATGACTTTAATTATTTAGTATGTTATTTGAAAAAATAGAACTCGAAAGTGATGAAAGAGTTTTACGTGTCGCTCGTAAACACTGGTTTGTTATTATGACTGAATTATTTGGAGTGTTAATAATGTTGCTCTTTCCCTTCTTTGCCATAATTATTTTGACCTTCATGCCAAGCCTGGCACCAGAATCAATCCACCTTGAGACTCATTTACCAAGTATTTCTTACGGCATTTCTTTATGGTTATTAATGAGCTTAATGTCTGGTTTCATGATTTGGACTCATTATTATCTTGATCTTTGGATAATAACCGATCGCAGAATTATCGTCATTGACCAAATACGTTTTTTTAATCGTAAAGTTAGTAGTTTTAGATTGGAGCGCCTTCAAGATGTAAAGGTACAAATCAATGGTATCATTCCTACCTTCCTAAACTTCGGCACCCTGCATGCTCACACCGCTAGTAATAATGAAGAGAATTTCACCACAACCGGTTTACCCGATCCACGTAACCTACAGGCCATTATTCAAAAAGCTACTGATGAACGTCTCTTGAGTATTGGTGGTCAAACTAGTCACTTAATAAGTTAAGCTTGCATTCGAGCTTTTCCTCACCTACAATCTCAATAATATATGTCAGAAAATTTTTTACCGACCGAATCATACAAAGGAGTGCGCGACTTCTACCCAAAAGATATGGCCATCCAGCGCTATATTTTTAATTCTTGGAGTAAGACGGCAGAAATTTTTGGCTTTGAAAAATATGACGCTTCTATCCTAGAACCAGCTGACCTATACAAAGCCAAAGGAGCAGAAAATGAAGAAATGGTTAACCAACAAACCTACACTTTTATTGATCGAGGCGAACGTGAAGTAACCCTGCGCCCAGAAATGACTCCCACCGTAGCTCGCTTGGTCGCTGGTAAAAGACGAGAACTCAACTTCCCTTTGCGTTGGTACAGTATTCCTAACCTTTTTCGCTATGAACGTCCTCAACGTGGCCGATTACGGGAACACTGGCAACTTAACTGCGACATTTTTGGAGCTGATCATTTTACCGCCGATGTTGAGTTAATTGCCTTGGCTTATCAAACTCTCATTGATTTTGGAGCTACTCCAGACATGTTTGAAATAAGGCTTAACAATCGAAAAATATTATCTGCCGATTTTGCCCGTGGTGCACAAAAGTATGGTGTGGATCTTAAAGATGAGCAGATTTTAAAAATCTCAAGACTTATAGACAGGATAGAAAAAATCAACCCTAGTGATTTCGAAAAACAAATGGTGGATATATTAGGGAACGATGAATTCTCAAAATACTTACTTGAACGACTTACTTCTGACATGGATGATGAAGTAATTCACAAGACTGAAGAATTCGAGGATTTAAAATTTGTCTACGACGGATTAATTAATTTAGGCATTAAAAACATTAAGGTAGATTTGAGTTTAATGCGTGGCTTTGATTACTATACTGGTACAATTTTTGAAATCTTTGATAAACATCCTGGCGGTACAAAGAGAGCCATGCTCGGTGGCGGTCGCTACGATAATCTCACAGCAATGTTTTCGAGTGACAAAATTTCTGGTGTCGGTTTTGGTATGGGTGACGTCACCATGCGTGATTTCTTAGAAACACACAACCTGTTGCCAGCAAAAATAAATACCGCACCAGAATTAATGATAATACCATTAGAAACAAAATTTAATTTGGAGGGAGAAAAAATCGCCCAAATATTCAGACAACGAGAAATCAAAACCGCAGTAGATATCAGTGAGAATAAACTCAGTAAGAAGATATCTGATGCATCTTTAAGTGGCGTTCCATATGTTATGGTAATTGGGGAAGATGAACTTTCTAGTCTTACATTTTCACTCAAAAACCTCTCTCTGGGCACAACTGAATCTGGCTCAATTGATACTCTTCTAAATCACCTAACTACTCACTTCTAAAGCTATGCGTTATTTAATCTTTGACCTAGAAACACAGAATACATTTCATGATGTCGGTAGTAATGACTCGGTTGACTTGGATATTTCCGTTGGTTCTTTCTATGATAGTGAGACTGAAACCTATACTACTGTAACCGTGAATGAATTAGCTAGTGTTTGGCCCCTTATAGAAAAAGCCGATGCTTTAGTTGGTTACAATAGTAATCATTTTGATATCCCTCTCTTAAACAAATATTATCCAGGCGATTTATTGAGTATTAAGAGTATCGATTTACTAGAAGAAATAAGAAAATCTTTGGGCCGAAGACTACGTCTTGATAGCGTAGCTGAAGCTACAGTCGGTAGTAATAAATCTGGTCATGGATTACAAGCTGTACGTTGGTGGCACGAAGGTAAAATTGATGAGATTAAAAAATATTGTGAGCAAGATGTTAAAATAACCAAAAAAGTTTTTGACTACGCTCTTAAAAATGGTCACGTCAAATTTAAAGACGGCTCAAGAAAAAAAGAGATTACACTTGATACTTCTACCTGGGCAATCCGGGAAGACTCACTACTTACCCATTCTTTGCAATTTTAAAACTAAACAAATAATGCGACGTAACTTACTAGACAAGCCAAAATAATACTGTACCAAATAAATGGCCAGAGAGTGTATTTGCGTATAAATGACAAGAAAAAATGTATAGCTAATAAAGCCATAAAGTAACTAACTACCCCAGCAAATGCAATTGGAAACCAGTCTACTGAACCACTGGTGGACATTAAATCCAACAATTTTTTTACTCCTAGACCAAGTGTTATTGGTATGGCTAGTAGTAATGAAAAACGAGTCGCTTCAAATCTCGACAGGCCAAACAACATACCACCAGCTAAAGTAGAACCTGAGCGTGACAATCCTGGTATAAGAGCTAATGATTGAAAAAGGCCTACCATAAAGCCTCTTCTAAGAGTCAGTAGCGCTTGGGGTGGATTTAAATAATAACGCCATTCAGCATACATAAAGAAAATTGCCCCAAAAAAAAGCATCGTGGCCACTACTTCTGGTCTTTGCAAGTATTTAGATGAAGTTTCTTCTAGTAAGAGTCCGATTATCATAGTTGGTAGAGTACCCAGAGCTAGAGCGTAAAGTAAAGTGAGATCTTTTTCATTAGTTGGTAAACGACTCAGTTTGCGTACCAAAGCCTGGATTAAAATCCAAACATCACCCCAGAAGTAGGTCAACACTGCTAAAGTATTAGCTAAATGCAGTATTCCTTCTATTGCCAGAGAATTAGTAACACTTACTGACCATACTTCCTTGGCTAATATTAAATGACCAGTAGAAGAAATCGGCAAAAATTCAGTTATCCCTTGTATTAGACCAATTGATAAAGCCGTTATAAAATCCATATTCAACAGTATAACACCTGACTTTATTCTAAACATGTTATAATTAGGATATATCAATCAATAATAATTTATGGAACCAACACCAAAATCTACATCTCCAGCAATACCGGTCGCTATAGTTGCTGGCTTTGGCTTAATTGCTTTAGCAATTTACTTTAGTGGCATAAATAATAAACCTACAATAGATACTGATCCTATTCCAGTAGCTACGGAGAAACAAGCCACTACCGTCAGTAAAATTCGCCCAGTAGATTCCACTGACTATATTAAAGGAAATCCGAATGCTTCAATCCTAGTAGTTGAATATTCTGACTATGACTGCCCTTTCTGTAAAAATTTTCATAACACTATGAATCGAATCATGGATGATTATGGAGTAACCGGTAAAGTCGCTTGGGTCTACCGCCAATACCCATTAGAACAGCTCCATCCCAACGCCAAAAGAATTTCTCAAACTGCTATGTGCGTCGGAGAACTTGGTGGCAATGATGCTTTCTGGAAATTCACTGATTTAGTCTTTGATGAACGTGACGTAAATGAACCTACTAATATATCTAAATTACCAGAATACGCAGAAAAATCTGGTGTGACCAAGGCTGATTTAATAAGTTGTCTTGAAAGTGGACGCCAAGCAAAAATTGTCGATGATAGTGTTATTGAAGCCTATAATGCGGGCATCCAAGGCACCCCACAGACATTTGTTATCGTTGGAAACCAAATGGCTCCAATCGAAGGTGCTCAACCTTACGCTGTAGTTAAACAATCAATTGAAAACTTGATTGCTCAACTTGAACAAGGTCAAGTCCCACCAGAAGACGAGGTACCAAACACTGAAGATACGACTGTCAATTAGCCCCTAATTACAAAACTACTACTCTTTGTTGAGTAGTGGTTTTGTTTATTTAGTAATCCCTAAAGAATATACAATATTTCACTACATGAAGTAAATAGTCTTGGGGTGACTGTACTACAATTAACTATAATTTAAGGTTCTCGACCAACTCACAATAGTCGCAAGTCTTAGGGTCGCAGGGTAAAGATAAAAATTTCCCTTCAGCAATTTCTATAGTTACTCGGATAATGTCTTGTTTAAGAGCTTCTATTTCCTCCTCACTAATAATGTATGCCTCTTCATGGACTTTTCCTTTATCATCAGCTTCCACAAATGTTAACAAACCATTTTGAGTATGTAATCTATTATTTTCTTGAAGTGATAATAGTAAGGCATAAAAAGTTAGTTGCCGTTTATAATCGCCGGTGCCGTCCTTAACCGCACCTTCAATAAAACCACGAGTTTTTGGCTTGCCAGATTTGTAATCGACCACTCTAATTAAATTTCCCTCTAAGTCATAATCTAACCTATCAATATTTCCAGTTAAAAGTACTTCCGGAAAATTCTCATTTCCAGTTTGGAGTCTAGCCTCAAACTTTACCTCTTCTTTTGTTACCGGTGGAAGGCTAACCCCGACATAGTCTAAGTAAACCAAAATAGCTTCGAGCCCTCGCTCATGAAACCTTGTATATTCATGAATATTTAGAGGTAACTTATTTAATTCATTCTCTAAATAGTCCTTGAGCAAACTAACTTCTGGTAAAGTATTATTTTTAGTGCGATACATTGTCGCTTTTCGCAAAGTATTATGAAGAATAGTTCCAAATTGAGCACTCTCTGCTTGTAACTCTGGTATACGTAAGACATTTCGGTAGAAATAATTCCAGGGGCTATGCAAATAATTATTTAATGAAGTAGCTGAAAGACCTCTTTGTACTAAAGTAAGTTTCAAAAAACTTACATCTAATAAAACTGGTTTGTCTGTTTGACACAAACTATACAGTGGATTAAATTCGGTCTCAAACTTTGTAACATCAATTTCATTAATTAATGTTTGACCTATCTCATCAAGTAAAGGCGAACTGGTAAATGGCCGACCATCACTATTTTGTTTGGCGTAAGATAAATGTAGACCTGTTTTAGTCCTCGTTATGGCTACATAAAGCAACTTACGTTCATCATCCAAGTCGTCGTAAGCAGTATCGTCAACTTGCTTGGTGATAGGTATTCTAAAGTAGATCGGACGGGAAGAATCACCCCAACGCACGTTATTTAAATGTGGTATAAAAACCTGCTCAAATTCTAACCCCTTAGATTTATGAGCTGTCATGACTTGAACAGCACTAATATTTGTCTGAATATAAGGCGCGTTAAGTGATAGTCCGTGAGCTATCCGAACCGAAAACATATTACTAATATCCAAGAGAGTTGTGGCCTCGTGAGTACGCACCAAAGACTCAATCTCATCATAAAGACGTCTAATCACTCGACCACTCTCAAGACTATTAGTCATCATTAAGTGACTAATGAAGCCACTGTTCTCCAACAAAAATTGCAAAATCCGGTGCGGTGCTTCATTAACTAATTTAGCCCGTGCTTCTTCCAAAAGAGTTACCACTTTAGTAAAAGTCATTGGATTATCTAACTCAAGACCAACTAAAATGTCTGGCTCACTTAATATCTTAGCTAGCGACTTTGTGTAACTCCTAGCTTGCAAAACTCTAACCAAATCAGACCGAGAAATGTCCCAATATGGTGCATGCAAGACAATAAATAAGGCTTCTTCATTGGCAGGTTCCAAAACAGCTTTAATTAAAGCTCGAACAGACGTGGTTATCGGGTGATATAAAATATCCCCATCAGCAGTGGCATTAGCTGGTATACCAGCTAATCTTAGGGCACCAGCAATCGCCTCTACCTCCTTATTACTTCGTACAATAACAGCTATTTCCTCTGGCTTTTCTCCCTCTTCGATTAGATTTTTAATATTACCCACCAACTCCTCGTCCTCAATCGCTTCATGAGTAAAAACTTTTTTTTCTATCAAGCCTATATTTTTTGTAAAAGCTGTCAGTGGTACCCGAAGTGAAGTAGCCGGACTATCTACCTTCGTAATTAATTCTTGTGCTAAATCTAACACTTTTTGCACCGATCGATAATTATGTGTTAAAGCAATACTTTTAGTGTGTGGAAATTGCTCTTCAAAAAATAGAAAGTTCTCTAACGACGCACCTTGAAATCTGAAAATGGCCTGTTTTTCATCACCCACCACAAACAGATTCGGTCGATTATGGAACGAAGCTAGAAGTTCCATAATACGATTCTGACCACCATTTACGTCTTGATGCTCATCAGCCAAAATATATTGATAACGTTCTTGTAGATCTCTAAGCATATCTTCATTTTTTTCCAATGCCTCCACTGTTTCAAAAATCATATCCTCAAAGTCATAGAGATTTCCACTTGTCAGGGCATTATCATAAGCGCGATAAACAAATAAAAGTTCCTTATTCTTAACTAGCTCTTTCTCTAATTTCTGATACTCACCGCGCACCTTACCTTTATGAGCACCTTTTTCATGAAACTTTGGCGTATGATCTAGATTTTCTGCTTGCTTATCAATGATGGTGACAAATTTATCTGGAGTAATATACTCACGTTTCATTAAAGCTAGAGCGTTAATAATAGACTTCACATAAAATGACGGGTTGCCATGTGGACGAAGCGAACGAACTTTACCAGTCTCAATAATAGCTTCAATGATTGAAACTTTTTCTAGATCTGAGGCTGGTCTACCGCCAATCGCTCTTAGGTAGGAATCAGGATAAAGCCTTATTAAGTTTCCAGCAAATTCATGGAAGGTGTGAATATTCACTCGATAAGCCGCTTGACCAATATAAGTATACAAACGTTCGCGCATTGCCCCGGCCCCAGCTTCAGTAAAGGTTAAAGCTAAAATATTTTCTGGTGAAGAATCAGTCTGACGAAGAATATTAGCAATTCTTAAAGTCAGTATCTGCGTCTTACCTGTCCCGGGCCCAGCAATAACCATCACCGGTCCTTCTATTGTGTCTACAGCCTCCTTTTGGGCTAAATTTAGCTTAGTATAGGCAGTATTAAAGGCACTATTTTCCATAATCATATGAGTATAACACGCTCAAATAAAAACTGAGTTTTAATCATTAATAGTTAATTATGCACACTACATAAGCTTGCCAGGGCTATGACACGGGAGTATATTAGCGAGCTGTTTATAAATATAATTAGAGCTATTTTATGTTAACCGCTAATACTACCCTCGCCATTTTTACCATGCTAGGGATTTCTAGTCTAGCTATATTTTTGGCAAAACGAGTCCGCTTACCTCACACCGTTTTTCTAGTAATAATAGGATTAATGTTAGGTCTACTAGCCCAAATACCGACCTTCCATTTTTTTAGTGAATTTACTCTCACTCCGCAATTACTTTTTTATCTCCTACTACCAACTCTTATTTTTGAATCAGCCTATAATATAAATGCCAGGAAGATGGTGTCCGACATGCCTTCTATCCTTATCTTAGCAATTCTTAGTTTAATTGTATCTACTATATTGATTGGTGGAGCTTTGTATTACTTACTAGTATTTTTTGGTTTTACTGTACCATTTATCTTTACCCTACTCTTCGGTGCTCTTATTTCAGCTACCGACCCAGTCGCGGTACTAGCTCTTTTTAAAGAATATGGTGCACCACGCCGATTATCACTTATATTTGAAGGAGAAAGTCTATTCAACGATGCTACAGCGGTTGCCTTATTTATTGTCTTATTAGAAATAGCTCAATTTGGTTATCATGGCTTTGCAACTGTCCTAGAGGGTGTTATTAGCTTCACTTCCATGATGGTGGGTGGCGTCATCTTTGGAGTAATCGTAGGGGGTATTTTCGCCAAACTAGTTGGTCTAGCGCGTGAAAATGAAATAGCTAGTATTACTCTCACTATCGTTTTAGCTCACACTACTTTCATTTTAGCTGAAATTCTTTCTCATTATATGGTTTGGGGTGAATTCCATTTTCCACTCTCACCCATCATTGCTACCACTATTGCCGCTCTGCTTATGGGTAACTATGGTCGTAGCAAAATCCACCCCCGAGCGGAAGAATTCGTAGAAAACCTATGGAGCCAACTAGCTTTTATGTCGAATTCCCTTATCTTTATCTTAATTGGTATATTATTTGTAAACGTACCAAAATTAGAACCTCTCATGATTGGTATTGTAGCAATCACAATTTTGATAGTAGCTGTTGCTAGAGCTATCTCTATTTATCCAGTACTTAGCATATTTAACTCAGTATCAAAAGCAGAAAAGAAAATTCCCATAGCTTGGCAACATCTACTATCCTGGGGATCACTCCGGGGGGCTTTAGCAGTGACTATGGTACTTCTAATACCTGACGGTTTAAGCTTTGCTAATTGGAATATCACTACTTCACCAAAAGAATTACTACTTGCTATTACAGTGGGATGTATTTTCGCCACCCTCTTCATCAAGGCTACAACTATTCAAAAGTTTATGCGTTACTTAAAACTTGACGCCTTAACCGAAATAGAAAAAGTTGAAGCCCAAGAAGCCAGAGCTCTGGTGCACCATGAAGTACAGGAAAGAATAAAACGTTATGAAAAAAGAGGTTATATCGAGACGTCTGTAGCCTCTTCACTCTGTGCCGATCATAAGCAAAAATACGATAAGGCCTGCCGTGATCTAGCTGCCCCCGATACCAAAGTCCTATCTCTTCGTGTTCTTCGTATGTACGCCATTGGTATAGAAAAAAAACATCTGAAAGAGCTCTATCATCATAATGAAGTCAATGAACCAGTTTTTAAAAGACTGACCGGTAAATTACAACTACAACTAGAATCTATCGAAATCGGAAATTTGGCCCCCAACATGTCAATTCACTCTGATGGTAAAGATATTTTTGAAATAATGGCTGATTTACTACGCAAAATAATGAAGCCAGAAACTGATGAACAAAAAACTGAAAACTTATACATGTATTACCGCGCTCAGACCATTATTTCACGCAAAGTACTTAAAGAGCTAGGAGCAGTAGATAAACTAAACGCTGAGCATATATTTAGTGTTGATGCCCTAAAGCATGTCCTGGACCTATACACTAACTTTAAAACTCAATCTGAAGAAAAAATGAACGACCTGGCTACGGCAAATCCAGCCTGCCATAAAAAACTCTCTCACCAACTAGCTGAGTACGGAACTCATAAAATTGAAGAGAACATCCTACAAGAACTTTATGAACGACAATTGATTACTCCAAAACTCTATATAACACTCAAAGAAGAACTGCATTAACAGTTAAATCTACGACAAATAGCTCATTCAAAAAATGTGTCTATCATTATACTTAGATTACGTGACCTTTTTGCTATTGATTTTGAAGGTCAAATGATGCTAAAGACAGCTATTATCGAGCTACATGATTGTGATAAGGTTTATGTATCCTCAGCTAGTGAACACATTCTGGAATACATCAAGGGTATCCCCTTCTTAGCAAGTAACACACCTAAAAAAATCTTTAATAAAACAGGAGATGCCTTGTTAGCTATCCGTGGAAATATATTAAAATAATTAATTAACAATCCCAAAGACAAAACCACCACCGGCTAGAAGCCGGTGGGTTATAGTGGCACATGAACCACGGGCTAAAGCCCTTAAATTCAGTAGTAAAAAACTGTATTGTAGAGATTCAACTTTTTTAAGCCCTTTATTCATATAACATTGGTGGTAATTTGGGGGTCTTGCAAAGATCTCTTAAAAGGATCGCCTGAAGGCGAGGGGTTTCCTCCCAAAGATTGATACAAAAGCTGTAGAGGCTTGTGGAGGCTTAGCCTCTACAGCTTTTGTATCTTAAATCTTATTTTAATAAGATTTAAGTCTACGGGCCTTCTCATGTTGTCTTATCTTCTCCAGTGCTTTGGCTTCAATTTGTCGGATACGTTCACGCGTAACACCAAATTCTCTTCCAACTTCTTCCAAGGTATGATAAGTGCCATCAAGTAGTCCGTGACGCATTTCTAGAATCTTTCTTTCTTTCTCGGAAAGAGTATCAAGAATTTCCATAATCTGATCAGTCAAAATACTATGTGCCACTTCTTGATCCGGAGAAATAATCTTATCATCTGAGATAAAATCTGAAAGTCGCGAACGGTCGTCATCATCTCCCACTGGTAGTTCCAGAGATATAGTGTCCTGGCTTATTTTTTCGATTTGGTAAATTTTTTCTACATCAACTCCCATCTCGGTCGCAATTTCTTCTGGCATCGGATCTCGGCCCAGGTCTTGAGCGAGGCGTCGTGATACTTGTTTATACTTAGCCATCGTCTCCACCATATGAACAGGAATACGAATCGTGCGTGATTGGTCAGCTAAAGCACGGGTAATTGCCTGGCGAATCCACCAAGTAGCATAAGTGGAAAACTTAAAGCCTTTAGTGAAATCAAACTTATCAACTGCCTTAAATAAACCAAGGTTACCCTCCTGAATCAGATCAAGCAATGTAAGGTCTGGTGAACGGCCTACGTACTTCTTAGCAATAGAAACTACCAAACGTAAATTAGCGCGAGCGAGAAGATTTCTCGCTTCATCATCACCATCTACAATACGCTTAGCTAGTACCCGCTCTTCATGAGCATTTAGAAGTGGATATTGTCCAATTTCACGCAAGTACATTTGAATAGAATCAAAACCGCTATCACTACGTTTAAAAGCATTCTTCTGCGCAATAATGTCGATACTAGGATCATCGCCAAGCATACCACCACTCTGTAGTACATCAATTCCAGCTGTGGCAAAACGCTCATACAATACATCAAGGAAAGAAATATCTTTCTCGATTTCCGGGAAAGATCTAAGTAGCTCGTCATAAGTCACATAACCTCGCTGACGTCCAAGCAACATTAACTCAGCCGCTTTATGCTCTAAAATCTTTTCACTCTTAGTTAGAGTCACTGGCTTTTTGGGTACGACCTTTACTACTTTTTTAGACACGGGCTTATCAACCACCTTTGCTTTAGTGGACTTGACTGGTGTTTTTTTAGCTACAATTTTTTTAGTAGTTTTAACTACGGCTTTTACCTTAGCTTTAACTACTATTTTCTTAGTCGCTTTCTTCACTGTTTT
>DYNY01000008.1:34290-44150 GCA_020720815.1 Candidatus Elulimicrobium sp.
CTTCACTGTTTTAGTTAGTGCTTTCTTGGCAACTGACTTTTTGTTGGTTTTTGATACGGTTTTGACCGTTTTTTTAACTGCTTTTTTTGAGGCCTTTTTGGTAGCCATAGTGATACACACTATACAGAAAAAACCAAAAAAGTAAAGGGCTTCAACTACCTTAGGTAAAAATGATATCTTCTACCGTGTAAGGGCTATCTTGTAGGGCTCGTTGTAGTTCACTTACCCTGGCCATTTTTTCCGCAAAAAGCAATTGGTCTCCAGACTGTTCTGCCTCATCTAAAAGACTTCTTGTGCTATTTAATTCCTGTTTAATAATTAGTCCTCGTAATTGATTTAGCGAATGTATAATTTCAGCGTCAAATAATCGGCGTGGCTGTTCGTTCACGAATGCTTCCGCCTTAAACATTACCTCCGCTCGCTTCTCTACCGGCACCAAAGTATCTAATTCTGCCACAGGCACTTTGATTATATGGCTGATTTCTTTCTTTAACTTAGATTGTGTCCCCTCACTACATAGCGGCAGCGCACCAAGTAAAAAAGCCAAAACTGAATCTCTCCTTTTTGGTGCTACAACTTTTACTTCTAATTTTTCTTCAGCTAATTTGACTACTGCAGTGCTAGCCGATTTTGTTTCTTGTTCCAAAATTTCAGTGGCTCTTTCTACTTCGTAATGCACAGCATCTTTAGTAGTTTTCAATGACTCGGCAATAATAGCCTCGAAGTGATCTTGGTCTATCTTATTTGGTAAAAGTGGCACATAAGGAATTACTTCCTCTCTAGCTCGCAATTTAAATGTCCGAGGATTAAGATTTTGTGCCGAAAGAATACTAAGTAAAAATTCAATCACATGGACAGAATTTCCTATGATATGTCTAAATTCTTTAGGGTCTTCAAGAATTATATCGGCTGGATCTTTACCAAATGGCATCATCGCTACCTTCACATCTAAGCCCCGCCGAAGCATTATATCCGCACTACGCTTAGCTGCGGATATTCCCGCCTTATCTGCATCTAAAGCCAACACAACCTTGTGAGACAACCTTTCTAAAAGCTGTACATGGCTCGCAGTCAAGGCGGTACCAGAGACAGCAACGGTATTGTTATAACCTGCCTGATGACTCATTACCACGTCAAATTGACCCTCGACTATAAGCGAGAAGTCCAAATGCCTGATGCCGTGCTTGGCGCGATCGTAGCCATACAATATTTCTGATTTCTTAAACAACTCTGTTTCTGGCGAGTTCACATACTTAGGAATATCCGCACCGACCTCTAACGTCCGGCCAGAGAAAGCCACCACTCTCCCACCCTGATCAAAGAGCGGAAACATTATTCGATTACGAAATACATCGTAAGGCTCCTTGCCTTGGTCGGCCCCTTTTATTATGCCTGCCCCCATTAATTCCTTCAGTGAAAAGCCCTGGGCTTGCAGATGTTCTTTGGTTGCTCGCCAAGAAGACACTGGTGGCCCAGGTGCAAAACCGATCCGCCAACTAGCGACTGTCTGATCTGTCACTCCTCGTTTCTTTAGGTAGGCTAGTGCTTCAGGATTTTTCTTTAACTCCTCCACATAAAATTTTGTTGTAGCTTCTAAAGTGGCATAAAGTCGATCGCGTTCACTTTGCTTTTCGGGCGAGACTGGTGTTAATTGTACTCCGGCTTTATCAGCCAAAATCTTTAGCGCTCCCTTAAAATCAACTCCTTCAATGGCTTCAATGAAAGTAAAAATATCACCACCTACACCACAACCGTAGCAGTGATACATACCACGTTCGGGTGAAATATTAAACGAAGGAGTTTTTTCATTATGGAATGGACACTTGCACTTAAACTGCTTACCGGCTTTTTGCACTTCCACATACGGAGAGACCACATCCAAAATATTAAGCCGGTCTTTAATTTGTTGCACTACATCAGTCATAGTATTGCCTGTAGTATACGCGAAAATCAGAATAAGAACCAAAAATCGAATTATCTCCACTCACCAAAGACTATTTGCGGAGGGCGGATATTGGGGTGGTGGGCGGAGCAAATAGTCTTTGGTGAGTGGAGACAGCCACTGAAAATATTGCTTTTTAACTAAAATTGTGGTATAGCAAAAAACAGTTCCCCAACCGAAAGCAAGAGGAGATGAAATATGGATTGGAGTGTATTTTTCACCGGGTTTGTTGCCTCATGGGTATTGTGCTCAATATGTGCAATTCCCCTAGCGAGCACCTTATACAACAGAAATCGCCGTGAGATATACCACGATAAATTGGTTGGAACCTTTGTGTTTTGGTCCACCATCGTGTTAGCACCATTTGTTCTCGGTGTAATGCTGGCACGTATCGTGGAAGATCACTATTGATTTCCGCCCGCCCCCGACAAGCCCCTGCGCTTGTCGGGGATTGTCTTTTTCATATAATCTGAATAGAGAAAAATGAACGCGTGTCGAGCAAAGTATGCAGCGAGTTTACTAAAAATCGCACCACTTCTTAAACGCAAAAGTCGACCCCATAAATGGAGCCGACTTTTGCTATTTTAACTTTTTTCTTCCCTCTCTTTCTTCAATTATCGATTCATGTCCTCGATCATTTGGTACTTCTTACTACCCTTAAAGCCTGAGCCTGCTGGGATAAGCTTACCAATAATGACGTTCTCCATGAGACCAGCAAGATTATCATGACTTCCCTTCACCGCTGCGTTAATGAGTACACGAGTGGTGTTTTGGAATGAAGCCGCTGACAAGAAACTCTTACGTGACAGAGACGTCTCAGTAATACCAAGAATCAATCTATCAGCCTTAGCTGGTTCCTTACCAGCCTCTTTAAGTTTATTATTAGCTTCGACAATAATCCATTCCTCAATCACTTCACCGACAGTGAAAGGACTGTCACCAGAAGCAGTAATCTTCATACGGGACATCATCTGCTTCACGATAAGCTCAATGTGCTTACGAGCAATAGTCACACCCTGTAGTTCGTAAATCTTGTTAACTTCAGAAATGATGTAGTCTTGCGTCGCTTCTTGCCCACCGTACTTAAATAGTTCTGGTAAAGTTGCTGAACCATCAGTTAAGAGTTGTCCTTGGTAGACCGTATCGCCTTTAGACACTACTACAACACGGCGGTAGTTTATTTCGTATTCGATATTATCCTTCTTCTTTGGTGCACCCTTAGCACCCATATCTGGTGCTACAACCACAATCTTTTCGCGACCTTCAGTGCGTATATCAACCACAATACCTTCGGCCTTAGAAATCACCGCCGGTATCTTTGGCTCACGCTTTTCAAATACTTCTTCTACACGCGGTAGACCGGAAGTCACGTCTCCACCAACTGACGCAGCTCCACCGGCGTGCTTGGTGTTCATTGTCAGCTGAGTACCTGGCTCTCCAATCGCTTGGGCGGCTACAGTACCGACCGCTTCACCAATATCCACCATTTGGTTGGTGGTGAGGTCAATACCATAACAGTGCTGACAAACACCACGCAGTGTCTTACAGGTCATTGGTGAACGCACCACCACTGACTCACATGTGGTTTCTTCTACCGCAATAGCATCCTTACGACTAAGCAGGTGACCTTTAGGGAATATGATATTGCCTTTAGTATCAACCGCATCCTCAGCTAGAATTCTTCCTTTAACTGCCTTAGAAAAGGCGATCTCAATTCCAGACGCTGAAATTCGACCAATCCTTACGCCATGCTTTGTCTTACAATCAGACTCGGTCACAATCGCATCTTGTGCCACAACGAAAAGACGACGAGTGAGATAGCCGGCTTTAGCAGTCTGTAGAGCAGTGTCAGCTAGTCCCTTACGAGAACCGTGAGTGGTAATAAAGTACTCCAACGGTGACATCCCTTCCTTCATTGAAGAAAGGACAGGAAATTCAATTGTCTCACCACGAGTGTTAACAATCAGACCCTTCATACCGGCCATCTGAGCAATCTGGCCAAGTGATCCACGGGCACCAGACTTCCACATTTCAAAAGCTGAACCATTCTGATCAAGAGTCTCTGGTAGAACCTTCTCAATTTCAGTCTTGGCACGGTGCCAAATTTCTACCACCATACGACGTCGCTCATCTCGAGAAATCAATCCTTCGTCAAAGGCTGTTAAAACAGTTCTTTCTTCACCACGACACTTCTCAATAATCGCTCCCTTTTCTTTTGGTACACTTACCTCATCAATACCCCAAGTAGTTCCAGAAACAGTCGCATAACGAAGTCCCAGTTTCTTTAGTCGGTCCACAATTGGAGGAACTGCTTCTGGGCCACGTGAGTCAATGATATCAATAATGACAGAGAATAGTGAACGTTGCACAATAATGTCATTAATAAACATGTGGTCTGATGGCAGTACACTGTTGAAAATAAGTCGACCAACTGATGTCTCAAATATTTTACCTTCATACTGAGCGTACTTTGGTGTATCAGTCGCTAGCACATTTACCTTAGCTCTAAAATCAATCACACCATGATCATAAGCGTTAATAGCATCGTTTGGTGAAGCAAAGTATTTACCTTCACCTAAAGCACCAGGAATAATCTTAGTCATCCAATAGGCACCAAGCGCCATATCAAGAAGTTTTTCTGATACTACTGGTTCTGCTGAACCGGGCTTAAGAATATTCTTATTAGCTGAGATAATTTCTCGCGCTTCCATTTGGGCTTCATCAGATAGTGGTACGTGTACGGCCATCTGGTCTCCGTCGAAGTCGGCGTTAAAAGCGCGACAAACAAGTGGGTGAACCTGGATAGCGTTACCTTCAATCAAAACTGGGCGGAAAGCTTGAATACCTTGACGATGCAGTGTTGGGGCACGATTTAAAAGTACGTGTCGATGTCGAATCACATCTTCCAAAATTGCCCACACCTCTGGTACACCGTCTTCAATCAAACGGCCAGCCCCACGAATGTTGTAGGCTAACTCTTGTTTTAAGAGTTGTGCAATCACAAATGGTCGGAAAAGCTCTAGCGCCATATGCTTAGGAAGACCACACTGATCTAGTGCTAGGTCTGGTCCAATCACAATTACTGAACGTCCAGAATAGTCTACTCGCTTACCGAGTAAGTTCTGGCGGAAGTAACCCTGCTTACTCTTTAGATAATCAGATAGTGACTTAAGTGGTCGACGTTGTGCCTGACTCATCGCTGAGTAAGCACCACCACCGTGACGAATTGAATTGTCTACCAAAGCATCAACCGCTTCTTGCAGAATACGCTTTTCATTACGCAAGATAACGTCTGGCGCCATAATATCAATCAACTTTTTCAGACGATTATTTCGGTTAATCACGCGACGATAGAGGTCGTTTAAATCTGATGAAGCATGTCTTCCACCTTCGAGCGCCACCATTGGACGAATCGCTGGTGGGATAACTGGAATACGAGTTAAGAACATCCATTCTGGACGAACTTCGGCGTTGATCATGCCACGAATCAGTGACATACGTTTATCTAGCTTGGTTCTATCCATTGCTCCAGCTGTCTCACGCTCTTTTTCTAGCTGTGTCTGAAGTTTAGCTAAATCAACTAACTTAAATAAATCATAAATAGCTTCCGCTCCGATTCTAGCTTCAAAAAGTGTGCTGTATTTAATCGAAAAGCGGTGAAAACTCATTTCATCTAAGACTGTACCTGGTCGAATATTTTCAATCTCCTTCTTGGTATCATCCATACGCACTTGCAAAGCTTCACGAGCATCTTCGTTTTGCAAGGCCTTCATCTTAGATTTAAATTCAGTCTCAAGTTCCTTAAGGAGACGGTTACGGTGATCTTCACTTACTTTGGTAATTATATAACCAGCAAAATAAATTACTTTTTCAATCTCAGCCGCTGAAATACCAAGAATCATCGCGATTCGACTTGGTACACCACGTAAGAACCAAATGTGTGAGACTGGAATACAAAGGTCTATGTGACCCATACGTTCACGTCTTACTATAGCGCGAGTAACTTCTACTCCACACTTTTCACAAACAATTCCCTTGTAGCGAATACCACGGTATTTTTTACAAGCACATTCATAATCTTCTACTGGTCCAAAAATTCTCTCATCAAAGAGACCGTGCTTCTCTGGACGCTGAGTGCGGTAGTTAATAGTTTCTGGTTTGGTCACTTCGCCGTGAGACCAATCAAGGATTGTCTCTGGTGAAGCTAGGCGAAGACTAATGCCGGTGTAATCAGTCGGAATCATTGGTTTGTTGAATGATGTTGGATTTGACATATATTTTATTTAATTACAAAGGCTATTAATATTCACGCTTAGGACGTTCAGCTTTTTCAAGTCGAACATCGAGAGCCAAACCACGTAACTGATTAACAAGAACGTTGAAAGCTGCGGGTGTATGTGGGTGGCCAATTTTTTCGCCACGTACAATCGCATCAAAAGCAGCCGAACGTCCCACAATATCATCGGACTTAATAGTAAGCATTTCACGCAAAGTATAAGCCGCTCCATATCCAAGGAGTGCCCACACTTCCATTTCTCCAAAACGCTGTCCTCCCACCTGTGCCTTACCACCAAGTGGTTGCTGAGTAATAAGTGAGTACGGCCCAATTGAGCGCATGTGAATCTTGTCCTCCACCATATGGTGAAGTTTCAAGATGTACATGTACCCGACCGCTGTCTTTTGTGCGAATTTTTTTCCGGTTTGTCCATCGCGTAATTGAATCTTGCCATCAGTTGGTAGACCGGCTAATTTAAGTTCCGCCTTCACATGATCTTCTGTCGCCCCAGCAAATGGTGGGACAATGGCCTGGTAACCAAGAGTATTGGCCGCCATACCAAGGTGAAGCTCAAGAATTTGACCAAGGTTCATACGAGATGGCACACCCAGTGGTGTAAGAAGAACGTCAATCGGCATCCCATCTTCAGTATATGGCATATCTTCCTCTGGCAAAATGCGAGAGATAACACCCTTGTTTCCATGGCGTCCAGCGAGCTTGTCTCCCACTGACACGTTACGGACCTGTGCAATAGTGACGTGGATTCGTTTAATCACACCACTTTCTAGTTGGTCCCCATTTTCACGAGAGAAGATTTTTACCCCAATAATACGGCCACGCTTTCCAGCTTCAAGTCGTAGTGAAGTGTCTTTTACGTCCTTGGCTTTTTCACCAAAGATAGAACGTAGTAGTCGCTCTTCTGGAGTTAGCTGGGTCTCACCTTTTGGCGTTACTTTACCAACCAAGATATCCCCTGGTCGAACTTCCGCTCCAATACGGATAATACCGTCCTCATCTAGATTACGAAGCTTTAATTCTGAAACGTTAGGGATATCTGAAGAAGTAACTTCCGGTCCAAGCTTCGTGTCTCGTACCGATACCTCAAGTTCATCTAGGTGAACAGTTGAGAATTTACTTTGTTTAACTAGTCTTTCGGAAATAACAATCGCGTCTTCATAGTTGGCACCATTCCAACTCATGAAAGCTACTAGGGCATTTTGACCTACCGCAATTTGTCCATTATCAGTTGAAGAAGTGTCTGCTAGCAGGTCTCCCATCTTTACTGTGTCACCAAGAGTGACGGCGGGACGATGATAAAAAGCAGAAAAGTCGTTAGTTCTTTGGAAAGTAGTAAGTGGATACTCCTTCTTCTTGCCATCTTTGTTCTTTACCACTATATGCTTAGCATCACACTCGACGACTTCTCCGGCTTCAGAGGCAAATATAACTCGACCCGTATCGCGAGCGACCATACCTTCTACACCAGTTGCTACTAGTGGTGCCTCTTGAATCACACAAGGTGTCGCCTGCTTCTGCATATTAGAACCCATCAGTGTACGGTTGGCATCATCATGGTTCATGAATGGAATCATCGAAGTAGCCACTGAGAATGGTTGGTTAGTTGCAATGTCGATATATTCCACTTCCTTTCGATCAATAATCATCGGTGAGCCCTTTTTACGAGCTTCAACAAAATCAGCGATAATCTTGCCCTTGGCATCTAGTTCAATCGCAGCATGAGCGATATTATATTTCTCTTCTTCGTGCGCGTTGAAGTAGGTTACTTCATTAGTAACTACTCCTTTCTCTACCTTAGCGTATGGAGTCTCGATGATACCAAAACGGTTAACGCGAGAATACATTGCCAAGCGAAGTATAAGACCAATGTTTGGTCCTTCTGGAGTATGGATTGGACAAAGACGACCGTAATGAGAGGTGTGGATGTCGCGCACTTCAAAGCCAGCTCGTTCACGAGTAAGACCTCCCGGTCCAAGAGCGGATAGAGTACGCAAGTGCTCAATTTCCGCTAGGATGTTTTGTTGTTGGGAGAATTGTGAAAGTTGATTGGTACTGAAAAATTCCTTAATGGCAGCCTGTAGTGGACGAGGGTTAATAATTTGCATTGGCAAACTAGTCTCCGCCTCGATCGTCGACATACGGTCTTGAATATTTCGCTTCATGCGAGTCATACCAACACGGACGCGCTGTTGGAGCATTTCACCAAAGTAGCGAACACGACGGAAACCAAGGTGGTCGATATCATCAGGCAAGGCACCCGCTTCGTGGTTTTGGACAATAATATGTCCAAGGATAAGACGAACGTCTTCAATCGAGATAGTTCGCTCACTTGTAGCCTTCTCATCGATTGGGCGACCAAAGCGTTCATTAAAGTGGTGTCGACCAATTTCCGATAGGTCGTATCGCTCAGGCGCAAAAATAGAGCGCACGAATTCTCGAGCGTTCTCTACGGTAGCTAAATCACCATCGCGTAGACGGCGATAGATTTCGACAAAAGAATCATCGGTAGTCTTCGCAGGATCCTTGGCGATAGTGGCCTTCATGTATTCTTCGCCCCGCTCCACACCCTTTACTAGGGCCAACATATCTTTTTCCTTCTCAACACCAAGTACACGCAAGAGTGAGGACACAGGGAACTTCTTCTTACGGTCAATTTTTACATAAATAACTCCATCTGGTTCTGATTCTAGCTCAATCCAAGCACCACGGGCTGGGATGATTTTGGCACCAAAGAGCTGGCGACCTTTTACTTCTTCAGAGGTGAAGAAGATACCGTATGAACGAGCAAGCTGAGGCACAATAACACGCTCCACACCGTTGATGATGAAGGTACCATGCTCAGTCATAACTGGAATATCAGTCATGAAAATCTCCTGATCTTTCTCACTTTCGAAAGTCTTGTTCTTTAGAATTACATGGGCGCGTAGTGGCGCTTCGTAAGTCAGCTTATTTTCCTTTGCAAATTCTGGCGTGCATTTTGGAGCACCAAGTTCATATTTCTTGAACTTCAGTTCAAATTTCTTATCAGAATAGTCACTAATCGGTGAAAATTCAGTAAAGATTTCTTTTAGGGCCGTCTCAACGAACCAACGAAATGAAATTCGTTGTGGCTCGATAAGATCAGGAAGATCGATTCTAGGTGCTGGACTCACCTGGAAGAACTTTTGTGGCATGTTGCCAACAGAAGTTCCGCGACTTTTTTTTCCTGTTTGCATAGACTCTTATTTTTGTATTTAACCCTCCAAAACTCATAACAAGACAAAATCGCAATCTCTTGCGCTCTTATACTTCTTACCAGTTTTATATTATTAATATCGGCATCACGCTCCTGTGAACAATCCGCTATATAAATCTCTCAACCGAAACACAATCGAGACCCCGTGCGTATGTGGCGGGATTATAGCAGAACTGGGGAAAACCGCAAGCGATTTCCCCAGTTTTGTGTATATAAGAGCGCACGCATACGTTAAAGGCCGGCTGAGGAAGTGCACAAGTGCAATTCCTCAGCCGGCCCGTTCTTCAGAGTTGGCGCGGCATGTGGATGCGCACGAGGTTCTCACTGGTCAGGCCGATGAACACGGCGAGGGCGGCCAGCACCTGCGCCCCGACAGCGGTCAATGCCAG
>DYNY01000009.1 GCA_020720815.1 Candidatus Elulimicrobium sp.
GATCAAGACTGGGGTTGTGGTTGTTTCCACTTTACAAAATAACCATGTGCGGCATCTTTGGACATGTAGGCAAAATTGAAACAGAGAAAGCTCTGACCTGTCTAAATACACTATCTCATCGCGGGCCAGATGGAGCCGGACACTACGCTTCAGCAGGAATATTTCTCGGTCACCGGCGCTTGTCTATTCTCGACCTCTCAGACAATGGCAAACAGCCCATGTCTTATAACGATGGACGTTATTGGATTACTTTTAATGGCGAAATATACAACTTCATAGAACTAAGGCGAGAACTGGAGGCACTTGGGCACCACTTCAAAAGTGAAAGTGACACTGAGATTATCTTAGCCTCCTTTCTTGAATGGGGTCCTGACTGTCTACATAAATTTAATGGCATGTGGGCTTTGGCGATTTGGGACAGTCAAGAACAATCTCTTTTCCTTAGTCGTGACCGGTTTGGCAAAAAACCACTTTTTTATACTACAGAAAGTGAGGGTCTCTCCTTTGCTTCCGAAATGAAGGCCTTAGCACCACTTCTACCTAGTATTAAAGAGAACCAAAGAATAATAGATGACCTTGAACATATTTTCTACTACGAGAGTACTGATGAGTGTCTCCTTAAAGGAATCAAGCGCTTCCCGGCCGGACACTATGGCTGGTATAAAAATGGCAGTCTTACATTAACTCGCTACTGGAATACACTTGATAATTTAATAGACGTACCTGAGTCTTATGAGGAACAGGTAGAAATGTTCCGCGAACTGTTTCTTGATGCGGTAAAGATTCGCATGCGTTCTGATGTACCTATTGGGACAGCCCTTAGTGGTGGACTTGATTCTAGTGCTGTCTTTGGTGCTATTTCTCATTTGAGCCAAACCGGAGCCGGAGCCAGGGCAAATCGCGATTGGCAACATGCTTTTTCCGCTTCCTTCCCTGGCACACCCCTAGATGAAATAATCTGGGCAGAAAAAGTGGCCAAACATTGTGGGGCTAAAATAACTCCGGTCACTATAAAACCAGAAGAACATCTAGCTACTTTCTACGAAGATGTTTATCGTTTTGAGGATTTATATATTACTCCACATATACCTTTTGCTGCTACTTACGGAGCAATGAAAAAAGCCGGGGTGACTGTGACACTAGATGGTCATGGAGCAGACGAACTATTTGGCGGTTATAGTTTTGACTACTTGCACATCCTCCACGATGAGATGTTTAATTATAATAATAGTAAGGCGGTTATAGACACGTACTACAACAGTCAGCTAACAGACAGCCAGCAGTTTGGTAATTTGCCACCAAAAGGAATTTTTTGGCTCAAGCAATTTATTAAAAATGCCGGCAAGCATTTTCTAAACTACCGAAATACACACCCCGACCAAGATCATCCGAACTTTAAAAAAATGGACTACTTTACCCAAAAGCTTTATATCTCTTTCCATCAAACTGTCCTCCCTACCCTATTACGCAACTACGATCGCTACAGCATGATGCGTGGCGTGGAGATTCGCATGCCTTTTATGGACCATCGACTTGTTAGTCTTGCCTTCTCACTTCCTTGGCAGTCCAAAATTAGAAACGGCTACACAAAGTCTATTGTTCGTGATGCCGTCACTGACTTAATTCCCCATGATGTGGCCTACCGTAAAACCAAAATTGGCTTTAATGCCCCAATGGTAGATTGGTTTAAAGGACCATTAAAAGTATTTTTTACTGAAGTTATGGCCAGTGATGAATTTAAACATTGCAACCTTATTAATACTGAGGGGGTTAAAAAGGAAGTGACTAGTATAATCGCCAATCCCGCCGTAACGTTCCATGACGCAGAAAGTGCCTGGAAAAAAATCTCACCATACTTTTGGGAGAAGGGGTTTTTAAACCGGATTAAAAAATAATGAATTCAATTGACACACCTATCCTAATACTAATATTTAACCGTCCTGACAAAGTCAGACTTTTAATTGAGCGCCTTAGCACTTTAAAACCTAAATATTTATATATTTCAGCTGACGGACCACGCACGGATAAAATTGGAGAAAAAGAATTATGTACTGAAGCTCAATTAATAGCTACAACTATTAATTGGCCTTGTGAAGTAAGGACACATTTTTCTGTAAATAACTTAGGTTGTAAACTAGCTGTATCTAAAGGAATAACTTGGTTTTTTGAAAACGTAGAAGCTGGAATTATCCTTGAAGATGACTGTATTCCAAACGACTCATTTTTCCGTTTTACTTCAAACTTGTTAGAAAAATACAGAGATAATGAACTAGTGATGCATATCAATGGTACTTCGTTTTTACCGAGTGCAAAATATGATTTAAAAAAAACTTTCTATTTCTCTCACCTTGCTCATAGTTGGGGTTGGGCAACTTGGAAACGGGCATGGCTACACTATGACCCCGAAATGAAAAACTTGGAGTCTTTACTCGAAACACTAAAATTAAATAAGGCCTTTAAAAAAGAGAGTCATGCGAAATTTTGGGTAAAGCATTTAAAACATATAAGAGATAGACGCGTGGATTCTTGGGCCAATCCATGGCTATACTCAGTAATACAAAGAAATGGTCTCTGCATTACCCCAGTCATTAATTTGGTTTCAAATATAGGCTTTGACAAGCAAGCAACAAACACTCAAAACACCCCAAATTTCATTGAGACATATTCTGAACTACCAGATTTAATTACATTTCCTTCTGAAATAAAGCCAGATTATGAAACAGACTTAAAAATAATGGAAAAAGTCTTTATTTCTAGCCACACAAGTAAAATTAAAAAAAAGCTAAGAAAATGGTATGATTCGCTAAATTTAGCTAACTTATGAAATCTCTAGTCAAATCTTTAAAAAGACTAAACGTCCGTAGAAGAAACCGATTTGAAGAATTTGTTACTTCATTTACCGATTTTAATTGTACAGTGATTGATAAATCATCCTTTCTTTTCATGTATGACGAAATATTTGAGAAGGAGATCTATAACTTCCCTTGCAAGAGTGAGCGTCCCTTTATTATTGATTGCGGAGCTAATATAGGATTGGCAACTATTTACCTGAAAAAGAAATTTCCAAATGCTGAAATTATTGCCTTTGAGCCAGATCCAAAAATATTTACTGTTCTAGAGAAAAATATTAAATCGTCCAATACTTCAGAGTCTGTAACTTGCATTCAGGCCTGCCTAACCAAAACTGAAGGCAACGTGACTTTCTATAGTGACGGAGCTGATGGCGGATCAATGTCTACCCCCAAAAATGACTCTACCTCAATTAATGTAAGGGCTCTCAGACTAAAAAACTTTATAGACAAACCGGTTGATTTTCTAAAAATAGATATCGAGGGAGCGGAACACGAAGTGTTAGTGGATACTATTGATAAGCTACATTTAGTAAAAAACATATTTGTTGAATATCATTCTTTTACTGATAGTGAGCAAAAATTTGACGACATACTAAAAATTCTAAGGTTGACTGGTTTCCGTTACTATATTGAGCATATTGGCATTAGGTCTGAGAAACCATACTTCTCTCGTAACTCAGATCATAATATGGATTTACAAATAAATATTTACGGATATCGTATATAAATATGTCTCTAGCTTCCCTAAAAAGTAAGATCATTGAAGAAAACTTTTTTCGACCAAAATGGTACTCGGTATTGGTAAACCCTTATTTTATTAACCGCTTTACGCTTTTTACTGCCATCAAAAAATTTGCCATTGAAACAAACCCGGAGGCTAAAATTCTTGATGTTGGCTGCGGTATTAAACCATATCGAGAACTTTTCCATTCCCATTCTTACACAGGCATTGATATCGCTGGTGGCGGTCATACCGACGAAGCCAAGATGGTTGACGTCTTTTATGACGGTAAAAATATTCCCTTCCCAAATGAGTCCTTTGACACTATTATCTGTACCCAAGTTTTAGAACACGCTGATGATCCAGAGGTGTTGGCCAAAGAGTGTGTTCGAGTACTAAAACCAGGGGGACGAGCTTTCTTCTCTATGCCTTTTATGTATCCAGAGCATGAAATCCCCTTTGATTTTCGCCGCTTCACTCGTTTTGAACACGAGCGACTTTATAAAAAAAATGGTTTGGCTGATTTTTCTATTAAACAAACTACCGGATTCTTCGGTACCTTTGCTCAGCTATTTGTGGTCTTTACTTTTGAAAGTATTACTTTTAGAGCATCTATTTTAAAAGCATTGTTATCACTGTTTATCTTTGCTCCCATTCAGGCTATTGGTCTAGGACTTGATTACCTTACTAACAAATCTGGCCCAACTATGGACTACGTAGTAACTGTCAAAAAATGAACGTCCTAATTATTGGCACTACCGATATCTTAGGCGGTGCAGCCAAGGTATCATGGGAAATTAAAAAAGCTCTCGAGCAAGAGGGTCATAGCGTTAATCTGTTTGTAGCTGATAAGCGTAGCAATGAAACTAATATCCGGGTGATTCCTCGCTCAAAATGGCGTAAAGTAGTCGGGTTCTTATTGGCTTCCGAAGATTTTATCTCGACTGATTGGCTACTCCAAACTCCTGAATTTAAAAGAGCTGATATTGTGCATTGTCATAATATCCATGGTCGTTTTTTTAACCTCAATACCTTGGCCAAGATGGCCAAATTGAAGCCAGTCGTTTGGACTCTACACGATGAGTGGGCTATTACCCCTCACTGTGCCTATACCCTAGAAGGTACGGCTTTAAAAAATGGCCTGTATGCCTGCCCAAGTATCGATACCAACCCTCGCCTCCTCTGGGACAATACTGGGGTTCTTACAGATAAAAGAATTAAACTATACGAACAAATCAAACTTCACCTAGTTACCCCTTCCCTCTGGCTTAAAACCCGAGCAGAAAACACGATCTTGAGTAAACAAGATATTCGATTTATACCCAATGGCATTGATACAACGGTCTTTACTAAAACCAATAAAAAACTCGCCCGGGAAAAACTTAACCTACCCTTAAATAAAAAAATTGTGTTATTTCTTGCTACTGCTGGCAAAGCTAATACTTGGAAAGGTTGGACTTATACTGAAGAAGTAATACATCAATACCAAAAACGTCCCGAAGCACTATTTCTCAACGTCGGCAATTTTGTCCCTGAAAATCCCGAGCCAAATGTTGAATATCGCTTACATGTACAAAACCCAGCTGAACTAGCTCTTTACTACAGTGCCGCCGATGTTCTACTCTTTACCTCCATCGCCGAAAACTTTCCCTTAGTTATCTTAGAAGCCATGAGTTGCGGACTACCATTAGTGGCTTTTGATGTAGGCGGAGTCAAGGAGGTCTTAGAAACAGGCCAAAATGGCGTACTCTGCCGCTACCGTAATACCAAAGACTTAGTGGCCGGATTAGATAAAATTCTTAGCTTAAATGAAGATGAGCTTGGTAATATTTCAAAATTATCCATTTCTAAGATAAAATCTAGCTACGATACTAGCCACATGACAAAAAAATATCTGACTCTATATAAAGAAATACTAAATTCATGAATAACGAAGATCGACAAAAATTAATTAAAACCGTCCTCAAGCATGAGGCGCTTCGACCCTTGTCTCGTTTGACTCGACTACTGAAAGATCCACTTTGTGCTTTTCCTTATTATGTCATTGCTACAATATCGCATGTAAAACCATTTAAAATCAGTTTTAAAACTCTTTGGGGTACCGAAATGACCTGCTTCTTACCGGAAGGTAATACTTTTTATTATTACGGCTACTGCGAGGCCAACCTGACTAATTTTTTCGTTCGTTACTTAGAAGAAGGTATGACAGTGATTGATGTCGGGGCACATGTCGGCATCTATTCTATGCTATCTTCCGAGCTAGTTGGAAAAAGTGGTCATGTATTTAGTTTTGAACCTACCCCTTGGACTTTTAAGCTACTCCTGGAAAATACTAAAGCGCTCTCTAATGTGTTTATTTTCAATCAGGCCATTTCTGAGAGTACAAAGAATCTCACCTTCGCCGACTATGGGCCCGGTTATGGCGCCTACAACAGCGCCACGATTGGTGGTGCCCCAGACCTAAAGAAGCAACCGGAAACAATCACTGTGCCAAGTATTTCATTGAGTCAATTTTGCCAAGAAAAATCCCTGCACCCAGACCTAATTAAAATTGATTCCGAGGGCTATGAGCATGAAGTTTTGGTCGGCTCCTTGGCCATTCTAGAAAACTCTACAACCAAGCGACCCATAGTAAGTATCGAGGTGGCTGGTGGCACTGCCTGGGCAAACAATAGCCACCAAGCCTTTACTCTACTGCAATCACTTAACTACACCCCATACGAGATTTACCCCAACGGCTTACTCTCACCACACACCTTTAAAGATACCTACACTTACGACAATTTATTATTTATTCCCCAGGAACTTAGCGCAGAATTTACTAAATTCTTACTATGATAATTTTAAACCTTAAAGGTGGCACTGGTAATCAGCTTTTCCAATATGCTTTAGGGAGATACTTGGCGCTAAAAAATAATGACGTTCTTAAACTTGATGTGAGTGGCTTGGCTCGAGCCAATACAGTTGGTGATATTTACCGACCTTTTGCGCTAGAGTCGTTTAATATTGAAAAATTAATTGCTACTCCAGAAGAAATAAAAAAACTTAAGTATCCTTTTGGAATTTTTTCTAAAGCCTGGCGCTTCTTGCGTTTCAAACTATCACGCGATAAAAACACCCTATTTAATCCGAAGGTCCTTAATTTGACTGGTGATATTTATCTCGATGGCTATTGGCAGTCACCACTATACTTTATGACTATCAGGGATAGCTTGCTTAAAGAATTGACCTTAACCAAACCATTCAGTGAAGCAGGTGTAACTTTTGCCGAGCAGATAAAAAATACTAATGCTGTCGCTCTACACGTTAGGCGGGGTGACTACATAAAAAATCCACAAGTACAACATGAATTTGGACCTTGTACACTCGACTACTATAACTCCGCCATGACTGAAATCGAAAAGACAATGGTCTCCCCTACTTACTTTGTTTTTTCCGATGATCTATCTTGGGTAAAAGAAAACTTACCATTGGGAGATAAAGCAGTGTTTGTAAAAGGTAAAGACATGACTGATGTGGAAGATCTTATACTCATGAGTATGTGCCAGCACAACATCATCGCCAATAGTAGCTTTAGCTGGTGGAGTGCCTGGCTCAACCAAAATCCCGCTAAAATAGTAATAGCTCCCACTCCCTGGTTTGAAACCCAGCCCTATGATAAAAATTTAATACCCCCGACATGGATACAACTACCAAAATACTAACTACCTCCCCTCTCGTTAGCATTCTCATGCTCACATACAACCGAGCTCAATATATTGGCGAGGCGATAACTAGTGTCTTGGCTCAGACTTATAGCAATTTTGAGCTGATTGTTATTGATGATGGCTCCACTGATAACACCGCTGATGTGGTCAGTGAATTTAATGACCCGAGAATTAAATATATTAAAGAGCTCACTAATCAAGGCTTGGTGACACGAAGAAAAGAGAGCTTAGCCTTAGCTAAAGGAGTGTATATCGCCGTCTTGGACAGTGATGATATTTGGTGCTCCAGAGACAAACTAGCCAAGCAGGTAGAGCTACTAAAAAATAATCCAGACTGTGCGGTAGTAGGTACCTTTATCACCATAATAAATAAAGCTGGGCAGGAAATTAATAAGACGGTATACAAATTATCTGATACCGATATCAGAAACACTATCTTACTGAGAAATCAATTTGCTCACTCTAGTGTCCTAATGCGTAAGGTGATGATTGATAAAACACCCGGCTATTCTTCCCTGCCCGTCGCGGAAGATTTTGAACTATTCTTGCAACTTGGCCTTCATGGCACTTTTGCTAATTTGCCCGAATACCTGACAAAGTACCGTGTCCATGGTATTAGTGAAAGCGCCAACAAACACAAAATCGTCTCTCATGTTCTATCGATTATCAGACTTCATAAAGACCATTACCCCAAGTACTGTTTAGCCTGGCTTAAATTTACCCTTTACCGCCTATTTTTAGCACTAAAAATATCTAATAATTAGTAGTTCCAGGCGACTCGATATATGTCACTTTTGCTTTATAAACGTTACCTAGGGCCGTTTTAGACTACAGGTAAGGCATGGGTGGCTAAGGTACTAGCCACCATATCTTTTAGGGTACATCTTGGTTGCCAACCCAGGATTTCTTTAGCTAAGACAGCCTCGGCCACATTAAAGTAGCGGAAAATCGTGTACCGTTTTATTTTGCCTAACCTAACATATTCGGTATATCATCTTCTCCACCATGAGTTTGCTGTGACCGTAAACATTAATTGGTTCTAATGGTGAGTGTTCTGTCACTGCCTCGGTATTATGAGCTGGTGCGTATACCGAGGCGGTTGAAGAAAAGATAATCTGATCAATTACAAATTCTTCC
This sequence comes from Candidatus Elulimicrobium sp., assembly GCA_020720815.1. Taxonomy (GTDB): domain Bacteria; phylum Patescibacteriota; class Minisyncoccia; order Phycocordibacterales; family UBA918; genus OLB19. The sequence goes on from DYNY01000009.1 coordinate 8,418, forward strand.
CTAACCGACAGTACGTTTAGTGACCCAACCACATTGGTATAAAAATACAGTGAAGGATTAAGCTCACTCTCAACCACCGCTTTCTTAGCAGCACAATGAATGACGGCTGAAAATTTATATTGTTGGCAAAACTTCCCGGTCGGTGATATCACCCACTACGACCAGTACTTCTTTAAGTAGAACTCCGGCTTGGCCAGTGGATAAATTATCAAATACTACTACCTCATAGCCATGGCGATGAGGTAAGACAACACAAGCCGAGCCTACATACCCTGCCCCACCAGTTACTAAGATAGTTTTTTATACTATCTATTACCACCTCATCAAGAAAAAAGTTCTGCTATTTTTTTACATCATCAGTAAAACCCCATTCTGCAGAAAGATTTCGGTGCAGGAGAGCCGAGAGTTTCTCTACATCAGACCGATAGTAGTCTTTGAGGAATTGCTCTAACTTTGGTGAAAGTGGTACCTTGCGGGCGACAACTGAAACTAGTTCTATGGTGGCTTTCGGTGGCCTTACCACGTACTTCACGTAACTAAAAAAGCGCTTGAGTATTTTCTTCAATAGACGATAATTTCTCTTTATAATACCCGACCTCTTTTTAGTATCCTCCTCCTCTTCCGGGATTAAATGTTTGAGACTGGCTGGCACAAAACTTTTATCAAGACCAACGTGTTCATAAGCTTGTGCTAAAGAAGCTAGTGTATTGTTATGCACATCAGAAGCCAATAACACCAAAAAATCATTTGGTGAATAAAGGCCAAAATAATGCAAAAGTTGTCGACCATACCGAGCACGAAGCATCACCTCTGGATTATCCTTCAGAAAGGCAGAAAGTGATACCGCGGGTGATATCTTGCGGGCACGACGGGCTTCAATATATTCCACTCGCACACAAACTAGAGGGTTTTCTATCACCGCCAAAAGACGCGCGCTGGGATAGATTGTGGCGATTAAGCCAGCTGCCTCCGCACTGTTTAAATAATCGTAAGCCAATTCACCACAAATAATTTCCTCCTTATATCTACTAAAGTGACTTTCATACCACTCTAGACCTCTCGCAAATTCTTTAGAGTCACTAAAAAATTTTGTTTCTTCGCTAGCTAAGCATATTCCTGGGTGCTCGGCTAAATAAGTATAAAGCAAGGGTGTAGCCGAACGAGACCCGAGAGCGATGAAATTTATTAATTTGTGCTGTGCGTGCATGTACTTTTATGTTTGTTCTTTATCTGTAGCTGAACTTAGCCAAGTCTCACCATTTAAGAATAACACTTGTTCGATAGACTCTCTATAGGTGGTTTTGTATACTTCTGGATCTTCGTGGAAACGTGAAGCTATCATTGTCTGAGCTCTTTCCACTAATTGGCGTCGTAGTATGATGTCGTTCATCAATATATTTAATTTCAAACTAAACTCATCGACTGACCCAGGATCACAAAGAAGGGCTGATTCCCCATCAATAAATAAGTCTTCTCGGGCAGGAGTCCTAGCCAAAATCAGTGGTATGCCAGCGGCCGCACCTTGCAAGACTACCTCTTCACTCTCTGGCGTAATATCCGGCACAATCAAAACATTAGCGGACTTAAGGTAAGGCACCCGGTCTTTAATCTTTGACTCAAAGACCACCTGCTCACTAATTCCTAAAACTTCGGCTCTATTTTCAAATTCTTTTTGTCCAGGACCTTCGCCTAAAGCTATCAAGCCAAGGTGTGGGTTACGTAAACCAAACCTAGCGGCATCAAGTAAGCGATAAAACATTGATTCATATCCCAACCGACCGATATACAGCATAATGAAAACAAATGGTTTGTATTTTTCTTTTAGATTTATGGTCGGTTGAACTTTTATGAGTGACTCATAATTGTTGAGACGCGGTAAAATGGAAAGGTCAACAATTGAGAATTGTTTAGCTAAAAAATTAGCCATCGCCTTAGTGGTAGTCCTAACACTTTTAACTCGTGGAATAGTAAAACGTGGGAGAAATCTGCGCCACCAATTTTTTCTAGATGATTCATAGAAATCTTTACTAACATAATTTTCAAAAACATGTATCTGAACTGGACGCTTATACTCTAGACCAAGCGAGATGGCTAAGACGGCTGATTCAAATGGATCGCGCGCCACTATCATATCTGGTCTAAAGCCCTCCGCGAAAACTAATTGCTCTACCGCTAATTTTCTACCCGAAAAGTACGTCATCCACCAACTATGGTGAGTAGCGGTATAAAGCCAAACGTTATCACTCACCCGTAAAACGGGTGTCTTGGTGGAAATACCTTGGCGTAATATCAAAATATGTACTTCATCAAATAAATCTGCCACGTCGGTATAACCATCGAGCGATTGTTTAGTTGGGCTAAGGAGTGATTCATCACGAGAAATAAATAATACTCGAGTGACGTCACGGCTCGAAACAGCCTGGTAAACTGCCTCGGCATTAAGAGCCTCTTCCACCGAGAGGTATTTAGTGTAATCAACTTTGCGATGTTCCTTATCTAGAGCTCGTTCCAAACTAGAACGCTCATAATCTGAAGCATCGGTACGAAAAAGATCTCGGCCTGACATGTCCCTTTTAGTATACCGCGACATCGGTCAAAATTTTATTGCAACTTGGGATATTAAATTTATTAAAGTTTTTTAAAAAATAATTTAGACTCTTTCCTTCACTGAATTATTCGGACGCAATAGTAAGCCAACAAAACCCAAAAATAATAAACCTATGAGAGCTAAGTACGCCCAGCTATTTTCTGTTTGTTGATCTTTTTTAGTTTCGGTTAGAGCGACTTTACTACCTGCTGCCAAAGCATCCGTAGTAGATAGAAGTGGAACCGGTTCTTGGCTAATGATTTCTGCCATCAAAGTACTTCTATTATCGGCTGGAAGAGACCTAGCGAAATTAAAAGCGGTGACTGTAGGCTCGAGGTCAGTAGTATTAGTTAAAATCATTTCAGCATCGGTCGGTACTTCGTAGGTACTAACTTTTGCCGTGGCAAAGGTACCGGCAGTACTTTTGGACAATGTGGAAGGACCAACGGTAGAAGCAACCAGGGTTTTCTCTTGATCAAACAAGGCTACCGTCTGCGCTATATTTTGCAAACCTAACTTATTCGCATTGATAGTAATAGTACCGCGCGGAATTATTATCGTGTCAGGCGGAAAAATAAAGTTACTGTTTCCCTGTACCATAAAACTAGAAAGGTCAACATCATAAAGGGCGTCATTATGAATTTGAATATCCCCCGCTTCGTTTTTGGTAATCGAAAAAGTCACCGGTAAAACTGTAATCTCTTGTCGCACTACTTGGTTATGGCGCGCATAATTTGCCCGCAACGTCACCACGTAAGTACCAGGGTAGTCATAAGCATGCGTCACCTTTTTCCCCATGGCAGTATCTGCGTCACCAAAGTTCCAAGTGTAGTTTAGTGAGTTAATAATATTCTCACCAATACCACTGCCTTCGGCCGAAAAATTAACCGACTGATTGATGTAGGCAAAGGTTTGAAAATCCAACTCAAGTTTTAGCTCAGTATCTAATGTCACCAATCGGACCGTGTCATTTTTGTTACTGCTTGTTAGGACCTTTGACTCGTTACTTGAATTACTGATCAGAGTTGTGGTTAACGCTGAATTATCTTTCGCTTCATTCTCCACTCGCCCGGTTTTGTTTACAACCCCCGGGGTGGCTTCATCAGTCACCCAGCCAGAACTGGTGTACTGGGCAGTTTCTTTGGTGGTGTTATCACCACCAACCCCAACCCAGTTTTCATCACCAGCTACCTGGTCTTCTATCTCTCCATTAGCTTTAAATAAAGTAAGGGTAGCACCAGTATTTATTAATGCGCCGGTGTAAATCAAAAGAGCTGTGCCTGGGGCCGACTCTTCACTAGTTCGTTTTAAAACAGCATAATCTTTAGCCTCGATATTACCATTAATAGGAATCTCTAAATTGAGGCCGTCCTTAAGCATCCAGCCATCAAGTACGACTGCACTATCGCCAGTATTGTAAAGCTCAATCCACTCATGATTAACTGAAACAGTATCCCCCATCCAATTAATCTCATTTATTATGACCGCCCCTTTAACAACTGATGGCATCATTAGTAGTGAAATGAAACTAAAAGTGATGAGTGGTCGCATAAACTAGTAATTATTTATGAGCTAAAAGGTGAACGTTCGTCCTTAGGTTGACGAAACATCCGCTCAATTTTTTTTGGCGCTAGTGGGTTATCTTCTTCTGAGTTCACTACCTCACTTTTATCAGCTAAGATAGCAAAAGCAATCTCGGCCTCATCAGCCAAACGTTTGATTTCTGCTTTAGCTGAGTTTACTAGTGAACTGTATGGGGTTATTATTGTTTGGTTGGTTGGTTCTTCTGGTTTTGAAACGAGCCTTATCTTTCTACCCTCATTTTCGTTATCAGCAACTCGTTTTTCGGTATTAATGCCAGACTTGATTTGACTGTCAGAAATTTTACCTAAAGCCATAGCTAGATTGTTTTTCCTTTCGGTTCCTTTGCTATCAATTTTCTTTTCCTCTACTTTTTTATCAGAGTTTTTTGTTTCAGTATTATCGTCCGCTAAACTGAGCTTAGCCAAAACAGACCGTAGATCTTCCAAAGATTTACCAGATACGTTATTAGATCTTTCGATTTTATTTTTTGGTCGGTAATCGTTGTTACTTTCTTCACTCTGTCTTCTCTCTTCTTTTTTTGGTTTATCCTCTACTCGCCTTTCGCTATTTGGTCTTGGTTCTTCTTTTTTATCCCGAATTCTTTCCTCAGATTTTTGCACCACCGGTACTAGTGGTGGTACCGGTACTGACTTTTTAGTGGTGTCTATTACTACTTTGTCTACCGTCTCAACCGCTGGTTTTGATGCTATCTTAGGTGCTGACCTTTCTTCTTTTACTGGTGTATGTAAATCTGTCACCACTTTTTCTACCTCTTCCCGAGACTTAGTATAGTTACGACGACTAGCTGCGATAACCATTTCTTTGCAAGAAACTTGAGGTCTAACTACCGGTGGCAGAGTAACTGCCGAAAAAGGCTGAGAACCAATACCATCAATCATAAGTGTGAGGTAGATCTGGGCAAAACCAAGATTAACTAAATCGGTCGCTAAAAAGCGTGGGGAGAAAACTGTCTCTAATAGTTCCGCATCGAAAGGTCCCACCCGAAAGGCAATAGTAGTACCAACGTTACCAAACACCGCATTTCTAACATCTTCCTCCATTTGTTCTATGTATTGATGAGCAATAATTAGATTGAGATGATATTTACGGGCCTCAGAAAGGATGTTGGCAAAAGTCGCGTTAGCAAATGATTGAAATTCATCCACGTAAAAATAAAAGTTGGGCATCGTCCGCATTTGATCGAGTGGTAAATCCGCTCGACTCATCGCTGCTAGATAAATACGGGTAGTTAGCATCGACCCAAGCAAGTTAGCATTAGTCTCACCGACCAGGCCTTTGGAAAGATTCATGATGAGAATTTTCTTCTCATCCATAATTTTACGAATATCAAAACTTGAATGTGGCTGACCAATAATATTACGAATGAGCGGATTACCTGTAAACTGACCAATTTTATTTTGAATTGCCGGCAAAGCTTCAGCGGCAAAGCGGTCAGTGTAATTAGCAAACTCTTCAGTCCAAAAAGCTTTCACAGCTGGGTCTTTAATATAATCGACCACTTGCTTACGATAGGCTTTATCAGAAAAAAGCCTATTAACAGAAAGTAACGTGGTGTCAGGATATTCAATCAGGGCTAGTAGGGCGTTAGTAAGTATGTATTCCATACGCGCACTCCAAGCATCCACCCAAATTTTCTTGAAAGTCGACATCAACCCTGAAACAACTAAGTGACGCTTATCTGGACCAACGTCTTCCATCACGTTAAAGGAGATAGGATTGGCCAAATCAAATGGCGCGAAATAAATTACATCATTTACCCGGTGCTCAGGCACATAATCAAGTAGTGTCTCGGCGGCCGAACCGTGTGGATCAATAAAAGCCATCCCTTCACCGTTTTGAATATCTTGAGCAGCCATATTCTCCAGCATCGTCGACTTACCCATACCGGTTTTACCGACCACGTACATATGACGTTGTCTGTCTTTGGCGCGAATACCAAAAGGCACTTGCCCGCCCCGGGCATCAGTCTTCGCAAAGAAGTTTATTTTTTCTGGATCAAAACTCATGAAATTAGTCTCTATAGTATAACAAACAAAAGTCCCAGGGTCGTAATCCCCTGGGACTTTTGTTTTCAAAATACAAAAAACCTAGAGTCAGAACCAGACTGACTCTAGGACCTTCTTTAAGGAAGGAACCCCTAAATTTTTTAGTTGGCCTTATCTGGCAAACTTTTCTTCAGCGTAAGCATACAGTCTATTGACATCACTGTTGCGGTTCTTGGAACCAAGAATTATTATAGCCAACACTCGGTCTTGGTCTTTTACTTTTAAACGATGTAATGTAACAGATGTCTGTCCAGCAGCAATTGTTTCTCCCACCTTGCCACCGATTAGATTATCGAGGTATTCAACTTTATTAAAATTCACTAATTCTCCAAATTCTCCACTGACGTATGCCGTCGGTAGATTTTGGTTGACAGTGACTTCAAAAATGAAGCTACGGTTTTCGTAGATATATTTAGACAACAACAGTAAATCCCGAAGAGAGGAAATATTTTCTGGGCTGAGACCTGACGCATCAGCAAACTTCGTATCCTTCATACCCAAATTTAGAGCCTTATCATTCATCAATTTTATAAACTCATCTTTTCCAAGCTGAGCAGATATTACTTCAGCTGCTTCGTTTGAGGACTCGACCAAAAGTAGTTGTAAGAGGCTATATAGTGATACTTTACTTCTATCACCCAAGCGCGGGATCAAAGATTGAACAAATGACTGTTCCTTAACAGACACTGAGGTATCGAGGTTAATATTTTCTGCCGCGATAAGGGCAGTCATCAACTTTGTTACCGAAGCAATCGGTAAGATTGACTCCATGTTATTAGAAGCTAAAACGGTACTACTTTTTATATCAGCAATCAAATAATTCTCGGTGTCCAATTCAGGGACTTTTGGTTCGTAAATAAAATCTTCATCTTCACTCTCTTTCTCATGCACCAAAACCGGTGTGCCAACAGTCACTAACTTATAAAGCTCTTCAGCGTCTTCGGTTGTCAATCTGATGCAACCACCAGAGAAATCTTCGGGCACTTCTTTCCCATCAGCGTATTTCGGCCAGCCATGAATAAAGAAATTTCCCTGAAAAGTCAAACTCCATGGTTGATACATGTAACCAAAAGAGGAGTAATAATTTTCTTTCTTGGCTTCTATCTTGTATAAGCCGGCCGGCGTCTGCCACCAAGAACCTTCCTTACCCTTAGACTTTACCGATATGCTTTTGAGTAACACACCATCTTTAAAATAACGCAGTTGCATAGCGTTTAAATCTACTTCTATAAAAGTGATGGCTTCATCAATAAAAGCATCTCGGGTCTCAGTAAAGAAGTTTGGTTGTGCTAGCGCTAACTGCACTCCATAATTGAGTGTCTTAACTTCATTAGTGAAAGGGTTCACGATTGACACAGTAGGTAATGAAGCGGTATTTGAACCCACCATCATTTTTACTCCTAGTACACTAGCGGTAAAAATAAAAAGTAGAGCCGCCATCGGTACTAAAATGAGCTCAATATAATGATTAAGCCTATTTTCTGGTCTAATTATTATTGGCTTTTTTTGGTACGGTATTAGAGATCCCGTACCATCATTGGGGATATCATCTTTGTAGCTTACAGCGTAAAATTGCTTCTTAGGTAAATCATCTTCTGGCATTCCCCTATCATACCGCATGAGATGTGTATATTTGTCTGTTTTAGCCACAGATTACTACTGGCCTACCGCTATAATTTCTGATGCTCCAGGCTTTAATAAAGCATCTCTCGTGTATATATTACTCGGTGCCCAAATCATAAATGACATCACCCCAACGTCATAACTAGCCTGGATTTGAGCTCGTACATCTACTGCGTCATAATCACCACCATAATCAAAATCTTGAATCCAAGTTCTAAATCTATTAGCTGTATAGACTGGCTTACTGTAGACAGCCGGTGTAGATGTGCCGATTCTCTCGTGCAAGAAACCTTGCATCGGCGTGGTCGAAGCCACCATACGATTTACCCCAGCCTGCATCGCGTAATTTACTACCTTATAAGGGTAATCATTTGGATTTCCCAAACCAAGGAAACTTTTAGGGTAATGAGACGGGTAGACCATCGGGGCAATAAAATCAAAGTACGGGGCCGCACGGTCTTGCACTTGACCAATTGAAAGATCATCAAAATTTGTAGTCGTCATACCAAATAAATCGACTGATGTGTAGGGTGTAGTCGAAGCGCGCCCGGTATTCTCGTGTTTCACGGAAGTATACAAATTTACATCATCTAGTCTCTCATTCAAATACTTAAAAAAAGCTTCTAGATTTGCCTGTTTATCTCCAGCATATTCACTCTTGTCGGTGTGCGGAAAAGAAATGTCCTGCATGTTGCCATCACTCGGATAGCGAACGTAATCAAGATTAATCTCATCAAAACCAATATTGTATGCATTGACTGCTAATTCAAGAATATGATCCCAATAAGGTTTACTGGCCACATCAATAAAAGATAGCCCTTTATAATCATGCCAAACCGAACCATCCGAAAATTTAAGTACCGCTAACTCGGGATGCTTTACAGCATAAAATGGGTCTTGAAAAACCGTCATTCGAGCAATCACAAAAATATCCTTTTCATGCAAAATAGTAATAAATTCTTGCATGTCTCTAGTACCGCAACGAGCATTCTCCCAAGCCGGTTGCCAGGCAGTCGAAACTGGAGGGAATGAAATTGTCCCCGAATAATCTTTTATATCAATCACTACCGCATTGATCTCGGTTTCTTCAATTAAGGTTACCAGTTTATTACGAAAACTTGGGGTACCAGCCACACATGAAGTCATGTAAATGGCCTTGATTTGTTCTGGTAGTGGTACATGTTTAATAACTGGCCTGGTATCAGGAGGGATGATTTCTTTCTCTTCTAAGATAGAAGTTTGTTTAGAGATAGTAGCTGGAGCTGTACTATCCAAACGATTATAGGCTAAATCAAAACGTGGAATCATCACATAACTCAAAGGGACCATGACTATAATTAGACCAACGGCTGATAGACCGACTAATTTTGTCATATAATTATTTTAAATCGTGTTCTTGTTCTTCAAAGAGAGGCTGGGTTGTCTCCACAAAAGAATCAGTTCCGCGCTCACCATTACCTTTATCGATTCCAGTCAAATAAACTACTCTACGTAGAACATAGCCAACAATAATTAATATTACCCCCACCACCGCCACTGCATATTGACGCCAAACCTCAGGTAAACCTAAAAAAGGGATTAGGGTAAGGAAGATTCCAGAAAAAAAGACGAGGGTTTCTTTGGTCATATCAGAGTAAAAACAGTATACCGTAGTTTTCTTATTGATGCGAAAACTGGGGATAAGTAATGCTAGTCAGGACATATTATGAATTTATACAAACACTTCAGCAGATTCTATCGCCAGAGGAGAATGAGTTGGCGGTGAGCTGTAAAGAGAGCTCTGCTTTAAAACAATGGTGATTTTACCTCCAAAAACGAATATGGTCTACAAATATTAGATAGTTCGTCCTCTATATTATTTGCCACTATCTGGAAACCAACACCACAAACTCCCCACGAACATGGTCGAGGTGGTCAGTGTAATACGACAAGAGTTCCTCAGGCGTTCCTTGTACCACCTCTTCATGCAACTTAGTCAGTTCGCGCGCCACCGTAATAGTACGGTTAACCGTACTATTTTCACTACTTAAATGTTTAACGAGCGATTCCAAAGTCTTCATTATCCGGTGAACAGATTCATAAAAAATCACCGGTATTTCGTAATCAGCGATAGCTCTGAAAAAAGTTTCTCGACCCTTCTTATGTGGAACAAAGCCTAAAAAAACAAATTCATTACCGGTAATGCCAGCAATTGAGAAAGCCGTCGTGATAGCAGAAACGCCAGGAATAGCGTCAATCCGTACCTTTGGTAACTCTTGGCGCACCCTCGCCACCAAGAACACTCCTGGGTCAGAGACCCCTGGAGTTCCAGCGTCAGAAACTAGAGCAATGTGCCTACCCTCCTCTAAGTCAGCCAAGATAGCCTCATGCACTCCCTCGCTGGCATGAGCATCATAACGCTTAAGCTTAGCCTTAATCTCATAATGAAACAGTAGTTTGCCCGTCACCCGCGTATCTTCGCAGAGTACATAGTCTACTTCCTTAAGCACGCGCAGGGCCCGTAGAGTTATATCTTCGAGATTCCCGATTGGGGTAGCTACCACAGAAAGTCTACCTTGTCCATGATTTTTAGCATTTTTGCTTTCCATATTTAAAATTAGACTAACACACTAATAAAAAAGAGTTAAACCAACAACTTATGTGTTCGTTTAGCATACCGATACTCAAGTTTTGATTGAGCTGATTTTGGTAACAAAATGACTAGAATTTTAATTAACTCCATCAACCATTGTTTTAGGTTTACTCTATCCGTAGTCGCTGGAACATAAATTGCCTGTCTGGCGTAGGTAAGACCACGAGCCTCCCATAAATAAAAAAATAATCGTAGCAAATGATATCGGCCACTAACAATTACTGGCCGATTAATTGAAACCCCTAAAAACTTTTCCACCTCCCCCTTCGTCGTAAAATTACAAGGTTTGATTAAAGCCACTACTTCCCCGGTATAGATTTCTTTTATAAAGTCTTTCATGACTTCCGCCAAAGACGGTTCCGTCTCTGGATAGCTTGGTGGTTTATAAGCAGTTAAGTAAATGACTGATTTATCAACCATATCATTAGCATGGACCCACTTAATCGCGGCCGTGGTTCTTGTCCGAGACGTCAGTGGCAGAACCCGGTCTTTATCGTACATTCCTTGTGCTAAAATCAAAATGTCATACATAAGCTATACGATAAGTTGCTTCGCCACCTCATTGACATCACCTGCCCCCATCACCAAGACTACACTTTCGGCTTTAGCATTTTCCTTCACCGCTAGCGCCGTGGCTTCTTTGGTCAAAAAAACTTTAGCAGGAATTCCTCTCTCGTTAATAGCTTTCGCTAATTGCTCGCTACTAACCCCAGAAATATTCTCTTCGCGCGCCGCATAAATTGGTAGTAGATAAACTACATCAGCCATAGCCAAGGCGGTAACAAAATCAGCGAATAATTCATGGGTACGCGAATAGGTGTGTGATTGAAAGACCACTGTCAGTTCCTTATCCGAATAAAGCTCTCTGGTGCCAGCAATTGTCGCTTTTATCTCAGTCGGATGATGCCCATAATCGTCGTACACTAAAACTCTACCGTAGTCATTCACAAAAGCACCTTTATATTCAAACCGACGCCAAGTACCAGCAAAATTTTCGAGTGCTTTTTCGGTATCGCTCGGGTCAAGTTTCAGACAGTCGGCCACCGCTACAGCAGCAGCGGCATTCATTTGGTTGTGAATACCCGGTATAGTCAGCTTACGCAAGGGGTCAAAAAACTTTCGATAATCAACTACCGTCGCCTTAAGGTTACTTAAAACCGGTAGGACATTTTTATCAGTTAAATTAGCAATAACAAATCCTTCTTCCGGTACTTTATTAGCCATTTCTCCAAATGCCTCTTGAACAGAGGCTAAGTCTTTATAATAATCGACATGTTCATGCTCCAAATTTGTAATCACTAAAATATCTGGTTCCAAACTCAAGAAATCACGCCGATATTCACAGGCTTCAACAATAAAATACTTACTCTTCCCAGCTCGGTAATTGCTCTTAGTTTTGGCCCGTAGTGAACCCACTACAGCCGAAGGATCTAACCCAGCCTCTTCAAAAATATCAATTAGCATGGCGGTCGTTGTCGTCTTGCCATGCGTGCCAGAAACCGCCACGAGATGGTACTCATTAGCTATCATCCCGAGCGCGGTAAAATAATTTACCACTGGTACTCCAAGAGTAAATGCCTCTACCATCTCTTCTTGCTCATGCAACATCGCTTCGGTATAGACGATCAAGTCAATCTCAGGCGAAATATTACTAGCTAATTGCGAGGGATAAAATATCACCCCTTCCGCCACAAGTGCATCGGTAATGACTGAAGCTGAACGATCAGAACCACTCACCAACTTCCCTTCATGAAGGCATAGTCTAGCTAGAGCTGACATACCAATTCCACCGACCCCAATGAAATGTATTCTTTTATAATCACTGAGTTTCATATTTTTATTATTATACACAATGTGTAACTCTGTGGAGGCTAAGCCTCCACAGAGTTACCAACTACTTTTCATTCCACTGTAATAACTTTTTCGTATGCTCACTAAAGGAACTAAACAAAGTGTAGAAATCTGTCTTATTAAGTAACGCTTCGGCCAACCTACCTTTTTCTGCTCCGGAATAAACACGCAAACTTGTATTTGGGTTATCAATAAGAGTTTTAATTAAATCATCTTTTACTAAACCACCCTTCTCTAAATATTCTCGTATTGGATTTAGATGAATATATTCAAACAAGTATTTCAAATATCTATCATCTTCAGCATGTTTTGCCTTATAAGTACCTTGAAACAATGAGCCACTACGATTGTTTTTGGCATTAAAATATAAAGTGTAGCCTGTACCCAATTTATGCATAAATTTAGATATTCCTGCCTCTGAAGTTTCTTTTAGAATTAAATGATAATGATTGTGCATCAAACAAAAGCTAATCACACTAACAATTGGTTTGCGCTTCTGACTAATCAATTCAAGAATACTATAGTCACGAGACAACAACTGAACATCAACTGACTTTTCGTCATTAACTAGTAGCAAAAGAAGTAGGAAACGCTGATAATCATATTCATTATTAAAAATAATTCTTTTTTCAACACCACGATTATATACATGGTAATATTCTCCTACCGAAAATTTTAAATTACGTGACATAACTACTATAATACCCTAGCTGTGGAGGCTAAGCCTCCACAGCTTTCATGGCGCATGAGCATGTAATCCCAAATGATTTTTGTGATTTGGTCAATTTCATTCCCCATAAGATTGTATTATTCGCACAAACTCGTCATTCCGCTCATATTCATTTTTATATTGAGAAAATGATGCAAAGCCAGGCGAAAAAAGTATCACATCGCCTGACAAAGCTCCCTTCATCGCTTCGTTCGTGGCACCAGTTAAATTACCTAACACCGATACTCCCACCTCCCCACCATGTATATATTCTAAGAGTTTATCAGTACCCGAACCAGGAATTAAAAAAACTTGACGACAATGCTTTGTGATTTCATAGGCCAATTTAGTCACATCAATATTTTTATCAGCTCCACCGGCAATCAAAATAATATTTTGATTGCCGAGATCTAGGGCTTCCAAAGCTACGATAGTAGCTTGTGGAGTAGTGGCATTGCTATCATTATAAATCCGTATTCCAGAAGCTGTGGTCAAAAGTAATTGCAGTCTACCTGGCACACCAGGAAAACTAGCTAGACCAGTAAATATTTCTTCATCGGTAAGTCCGGTCGCTTTAAGTGCCTCATAAGCCAAAGCTGCATTAAGACGGTTATGTTCGCCAGGCATCGAAAGAAGCATGTCTTCAGGTAAAACTGAAGAATCGGCCAGGACTACTTCCTGTGTAAGTGTTGTCTCGGGTAAAACTTTTTTTAACCAATCAAAAACTGTTGGGGTCGTTATCAGTACATCACTCGCTTCCTGGTTTAAAAATATTTGTGCTTTATCAGTAAAATACAGCGCCATCGCTTCCTCCCTACTCCTACCACCTCTTCCATAATAATTTAGATGATCTTCCATGAAGCTGGTAAAGATAGATATCTGTGGACTAATCCCTGCCCAATCAAAACCTTGTAACTGCCAACTATCTAACTCCATCACGCAAAGTGAATCTTCTTCCACTTCATTCAATAATTGAAGATTCGAAACGCCACGAATGTTGCCACCTAAGAGCACCTTCTCGCCAGTAACAAAGGACAGCACGTGGTGAATCATGTGTGTTACCGTCGACTTACCCCGTGTCCCGGTTATACCAATTATTGGCACCCCAGATAATTCAGCGAAGAGAGCTGCGCTTTGAGCCAATTTAATTCCAGCCTCTCTGGCTGTTTTAAGGTAAGGCGAATCAAGAGGTACACCAGCCGCCACAACAATTAAATCCCGATTTAAAAAATCTTCTGTTCTATGTTCACCCAGAACAAACTTAATATTTTTAAATCGCTTCAATTCTCCAACTGAAGATGCTAGTTCTTTTTCTGGCTTAAGGTCGGTAATAATTAGTTCAAGAGCGCCCGCTTCGGCCATATATTTAGCATCACCAATCCCACGGCCCAATAAACCCAAACCCATAAGAGTAATTTTTTTTCCTTTAAAATAGTCTTTGGCATTCATGCAACTATAATACGTAAAATTGTATTAATTACCACCCTGCTACGGCTATAATATATAGCATGCTAGACTTATATCTATGACCAAGCAGAATAAAATTATTAATTCAGTTTTATTTATTGGGGTTATTATAGCGGTTTTAGTAGTTTCTTATTTTCTTACCCAGTACGTCTCAACTAATGAAGCCTCACAAAAACTTATTCAAGAATTTGGTTATTTGGCTGTTCTGGCCATTAGCTTCATTGCTGGCCTAAATCTATTTTTGCCAGTTCCAGCCGCTACTTTTGTTTCCATTTTTACCGCCGGTGGAATGTCTTTACCGATAATTATATTTTTATTAGTGGCCGGGACAATGACAGCCAACTTACTATCTTTTGCGATTGGTCACTATGGTCGCAAAGTAACAAATTCGCACTACCCTAAAATTCAAACCTGGCTAACTGATCTTTATACCAAACACAAGAAATACTTACCGTATTTCATCTTCAGTTTTACCGCCCTAGTCCCAATACCAGATGAGGTCTATCTGATTCCCCTTGGTATCATAGGCATTAGACTAAGAGGGATTATTTTCCCTTTACTTTTAGGTACTATAGTCTATCAAACACTAGCTGCCTACGGGATAGATAATATTTTTAAATATTATTTAACTAACTAGGATTCATCCATAACAGATTAAGCCAATACCGGGGAAAAGCAGACTTGTCAAAATCTAATTTGCTATACTAAGTGGTATATGCAACCAAAAAAACTCGAACAATATAAATATTTTCAACCAATCGCTTGGACACTATGTTTGAGCTTTGCTGGTTTTGTCGGCATGCTCGCCTTACAAGTTCAAGAATCATTTAAACAACTGGAGGAAAGTTCAATCGGTTTTGAAACCCGTCTACAAAATATTGAAAATATAGTTAATGTAAATCCACCCCAGAATAACGTCCGCTAATTTTTCATACAATATATTTAACAAACCACCGTAAAAATACGGTGGTTTGTTAAATATATTAGTTAAGTCCCGTCCTCTGTCCGCGCTCTAGGATTCGAACCTAGGACCCTCCGAGTATCAGTCGAATGCTCTAGCCAACTGAGCTAAGCGCGGACAGAGGACGGGACCAAAATCCCTCCCTGTAAGTGCTCGCTACTATAACAAATAAGTCCTAAAAATGTAAGTACCTTAAACATTAAAGGGCCGGTTAGGAATAAATTGCAAGCAACTTATTCCTAACCGGCCCTAGGCGCGAGCAGTCTACTTCTGACTGCTCTGTCGCTGTAGATCGATCAGGGTCGTCCCGGGTTCTACCGGAACAGACTCCATCGTCAGACCTTGAAACTTATCCTCAGTGCAAGCGTAGTAACGTCCATCAAGCTCGATGGCCACGCATTGACCAGCGATGTGGTCCCGATACTCGACTGGAGGATCACTATCGAGTAGTACGCGAACCAACAAGGCAAGCACCGCCATGAACATTGCCACCTTGAGTAGGTTACCTAGCCTGGTCGGCCGTTTCAGGCCAACCAGATCACTGTAAATTCCGGGACGCGCCATATCAGTCTCCTTCTTAATTGGTGGCCAGCAGGTAGCCCGCTGCAACGAGCAGAAAAAGGCCAAGGGCGGAAACTGGTCTCCACCACCAGGTCAGTCGAAAATCACACTTCATCATAAGAACCTAAAACCGCGAAGCGGTGTTGTGAATCAAATAGTATTAGAGCATGTATTGATGTAATAGTCAAACCCGCTCCCTGGGATTTATCCCCCCAACATATCCTATTAATGAGTTATACTTAAGCTTATGAAAAAGTCACTTTTTACCTTATTTGTTTCCTTACTACTTTTACCACATTTAACTTTTGCTCAAACTGCACAGCTTCTACTAGAAAATATTCCTAAATTTATCAGTAATGTTCTCATCCCTTTTTTGTTTGGGATGGCATTCTTAGTTTTTGTCTACAATATTATTCGCTACTTCGTAATTGGCGGTAGTAATGAAAAGGAGCACGACAATGCTAAGAATTTAGCGATCTATAGTGTGGCGGCTTTTGTCTTTCTAGTTATATTTTGGGGAATTGTTAATATGTTAACCAATTCCCTTGGACTAGAAGGAGAAGACCAACCTTGTTCTGATTACCAAAAGACTTTTGGTAATTGTCCTTAAATTTAGTGAAAGTAAAGAACACAAGAACCGGAAACATAAAAATGTTTCCGGTTCTTGTGTAAAAAGACAAACAATAAGCCTTCATTAGTATACACGAATGAAGGCTTATTGTTATCTTGCAACATCTATCAGCGACAAATTAGGAGATAGTTTTCACTCTCTTTTGTCTTATCCTTTGGACTTGGTCTTTCCCAAGAGTCTAATACCATTTCAGAGAACTGAGTATTATGTCTCGTTATATGCTCAATTGAGGCATATAACATCGACCAATTAGCCGTGTTTATATAAGTTACCCTATATAACCGACGTGTCCAATTGGAATTAATCCACGACCAGCTTCCGCTAGCCGTGCCTTGTTACGACTTAGTCCTTGTTATCGAATTTACCGTAGGTCGCCACAAGGACGAACTTCGGGCACTTCCGACTCCCCTGACTTGACGGGCGGTGAGTACAAGGCTCGGGAACGTATTCACCGTGACGTGCTGATTCACGATTACTAGCGATTCCAGCTTCATGTGGGCGAGTTGCAGCCCACAATCCGGACTGAGGATAGTTTTATTAGGATTTGCTCCACCTTGCGGTATTGCGTCCCGTTGTGCTACCCATTGTATCACGAGTGCAGCCCAAGGCATCAAGGGACATGCTGACCTGGCGTCATCCTCACCTTCCTCTCCCGTGAGGGAGCAGTCTCGCCTGACACTTATAACAGGCAACGAGGGTTGCGTTCGTTTCCCCACTTAAGGGAACAGCTCAAGCCACGAACTGACGACGGCCATGCATCACCTGCCATACACCCTCGAAGGCTTCTCTGGTTTCCCAGAGCGTGCAGTATGGTTTCTAGCCTTGGTAAGGTTTTTCGCTTATCGACGAATTAAGCCACATGATCCACTGCTTGTGCGAGCCCCCGTCTATTCCTTTGAGTTTTAATCTTGCGATCGTACTACCCAGGCGGTCTGTTTAACGCGTTAGCTTCGCCACAGAGAGGGTCGATACTCCCTATAGCCAACAGACAGCGTTTAGGGCGTGGACTACGCGGGTATCTAATCCGCTTCGCTACCCACGCTTTCGTGCCTCAGCGTCAATAAAGTCCCAGCAAGCTGCCTTCGCATTTGGTATTCCCCACGATATCAACGGATTTCACCCCTACACCGTGAGTTCTGCTTGCCTCTGACTCATTCTAGTTATACCGTTTCAAATGCGATTCTGGGGTTGAGCCCCAGGATTTAACACCTGACTAATATAACCGCCTACGCACCCTTTACGCCCAGTAAATCCGGATAATGCTTGGGGCCTCTGTATTACCGCTCCTGCTGGCACAGAGTTAGGAGCCCCTTATTCATGAGGTAACGTCAAAAATTCCTCCCTCATAAAAGGTGTTTACGTCCCTAAGGACTTCATCCACCACGCGGCGTCGCTCCGTCAGGCTTTCGCCCATTGCGGAAGATTCTCGACTGCAGCCTCCCGTAGGAGTATGGACCGTGTCGCAGTTCCATCGGTGGGGGTCAGGCTCTCACCTCCCCTAGCCGTCGTAGCCTTGGTAAGCCGTTACCTTACCAACAAGCTGATAGCCCGCAGGCCGTTCCTAAAGCGATAAATCTTTACCCCGAAGGGACCATCAAGTATTATTCCGACTTTCGCCGGGTTATGCCTGACTTTAGGGTACGTACCTACGTGTTCCTACCTCGTCTGCCATGAATATAAATTCATTCGACTTGCATGCCTCATCCACGCCGCCAGCATTCATCCTGAGCTAGGATCAAACTCTAATTTAAGACAGGGTAGCTGAAGCAAAAGCTTCAGTACCTTGCGTTTGTGAGTATTGCGGTACTGTACTACTTCCCGCACTCAACAAACTATTTTTTACCTAAGGATAAGACAAAAGAAAGAAAAATGAATTGCTTGTCTCTTGCCTCATAATTTGTGCTGATGCATACCATTATCTACTTTATAAAAAAGTAGAAAAAGTATGATACGTATACACATTGCTGTTGCAACAATATGTATATCTATTCAATTGTGTGCTACGAGCACACAATCCTCACACTAGTAAATAGACAAGTTGCCTTGTTGATTTATTTCCGGTGAGTGTTGTCAAACTACTAGTTCTCGTTCGGGGTCATCAACCTGAAACAAATCAAGTCAAAGGCGCATAAAATCACCTTCTTTAAACCTCCGATGAACAGTGCTGAGCATTATACAGATAGATAAAAATAATGCAAGCACTTAGCGTGGACATAGCTAAAATGATGGTGACGAAAGTCTAAAAACTACCTACAAGGGCCGGCCTAGACACGAAAAAAGTCACCACAATGAAGTTGTGGCTTGGGGTTTTGGGACGAATGAGACTAAACGCCTGTATAAAACTATATAAAACGTGTCTTTATGTCATATTCCTTTACAGCTCGCTACAGCTGACCGCTCCCTCTGGGGTCGCGGCTCAGCTAAGCGGCCTGTATAAGTTCGTAATAGTCACATGCTACGCATGTTCGTTTACTCACTTAAACGCAAAAAGTCCCAGCATGAAAGCTAGGACCTTGAATTGGGGTGGAATGCCGAAGTATCCCGAAAGAACAAAAGAACGCTGTTACTGCACACGATACAAGTACCCACTACCACACAAAGACAAGCCAAGTGCAATGATGAATAATCGTCATTCGTGAGGTACGAATCGGACTAGCCAAAACTTACCTAAGTAAACTTCCGTTCTTTGATCAATGCACTCAAAACAGTATTTGAACTATTTTGAATGCACTTTAAGTACTAGAGGACGACCGAATCACTTTCATGATATCGGTCGCCTCCCCTTCTAACTAAGCAGCCACCTTTAGGGTGGTTAGCTGTCGGTCGAAGGCACACCGATTGGCAGCCCCAAAAACCAACAGTTCTACTCCGTTATAACGCTTGCTGGCCTTGGTCTTCTGGAGCCTGACCTCGTCCTTCGGGTCATGCCCAGGCACACCAGTGACATAGACATACCCCAAACGGGCATGCTCGACCAAAATGGACACTTTGCCGACACCTTCGACCTGCAAGACAAAGGTCTGCGGTTCTTCCTTATCGCTCAGTCCAAGCGCCCGGCACAACATACCGAACCTGTCCGGAAACTGCACCTGCCGGCGAGTCGAGCTCGCCTTGTTCAAATCAACTTCGTCCTGTATGTTTTGTACCT
The DNA here is from genome assembly GCA_020720815.1 of Candidatus Elulimicrobium sp. GTDB lineage: Bacteria > Patescibacteriota > Minisyncoccia > Phycocordibacterales > UBA918 > OLB19. Next base: position 28,238 of record DYNY01000009.1, read on the forward strand.
GCTCGTCGAGCTCTTTGAACTCGTCCTTGACCATTCTGGTCTGTCGGCGGTTCTTGACGAGCTCGACGTAAGCCCAGAAGACCAACAAGGCAATGATGCCGATTGCACCAACAACATACAACAAATACTTCTCCACGGTGCTGACGCGACCGTCGACGGCCTTGGCTTTGGCTTCGAATGTACCCGCCGCCTTGATAGCAACAGTAGCCCGGTTCATGGCCGGTTCGGCCGCTTTGGTGGCGGCTATGCCAGCAGCGATGATCGTGGCATCAATCTGCTCGGCGACGCTCTTTTTGAGGGCGTCGCGGGCAGTGTTCTGCGCAACGATTTGCACTTTGAGGGCAGTCATCGCCTCGGCCGTCGGCGCCTTCTCCAATGCATCACGCAGGCTCGCGATCTCGGTTTCCTTGGCCGAGAGTTGTTGGCGAACCGAAATGATGGCTTGCGCATTCTCCGCCGCCTTCATTTCAAGCGCAGCTTGCGCCTTGGCAAAGGTGGCTTCGAGCGCCACGAGCTGCTCGGGTGTCACAGCCGCAACGTATGTCACAGCTGTGACGGGTGTCGCGACCGGTGTGGCGAAGGGGAAGAAGATCCCTTTGCCTTGCCCTTGCGCTTGGAGTTCGGCACCGGTCATGGTGTCGCTCCAGCCGTTGCGGGCCTTGAGCGCCGTGAAGCGCTCGGGTTTGTTGGCGCAGGCCGCCTGCCAAGCCGAAGCCTGGTTTTGGCAAACCCACACCAACACGGCGGCGGTGTAGATGGTGTCGGTCTCAGGGTCATACCCCTTGACGTCGCCCATCTCCACCTTCGCCAAATTCGTGAGGAACTGTTGCCAGTTACCAGACTTGGTCGACTCGATGAGGATGCGCTCCTCGGGGGCGTTGGCGAAGGCCTGTCCAACCCAAAGGAAGGACAGGACGGTCGCCAGGACGATTTGGACAAACTTCATGACTCACTCCTTAGATGAATGCCGATTGGGTCGCCCCAACTAGCACTTAGTTTCCGGGCGACCGGGATTCCCGCAGCTAGTGGCCGCAGGTGTTGGTGTTCGCGCAGGGCGATTCCATCTTCAACGTCGCCATGTTGATGGCTTTTGCCACAGACTCGGCCTTGACTTGGTTATTGATTACCGTGCCATTGCACACACTGCCAGCCGGGCACTTACCCTTCTCGGCGACGGCGCGTGCCGTGTTGCCGTTGACGATGGCTGCACCGGTACCGCCCATGGCACCGACCGCCACTTGACCAGCGACGGTTTGGCCATGGACTCGGTCCGGCGGAGCGGCGTTCTCTGCCAACTTGCACTTGCCGATGATGGGCTGACTGGTCTCCTTGTCGACCGGGCATTGGTATTCACCAACGCTCGTCGACGAACGATCCCAGCTATCCCCCACCGTTGTGGCGACGAAGTAGTTGCCGTTCGGCAACAACTTGGCCGAACTGGCGCAAGCGCCGAGCAGGACAGTGACGCACACGTGCACGAGGCTCAAGAAAAAGCGATTCTTCATAACGATCTCCTTGATTCAGTTGGGTTGGGTTGTTTACCGGCAGACGCGCACTTGACGAATTACCGTCATGACGTCGCCGGGGATATTGACGAAAGTGTCGGGTATCGCGACCTGACCGCGACAAACCAGGACCGAGAGTCCTGGCACATACACGAACTGGCCTGGCGACGGCACAATGTACCGTTGCGAGACCCAGCCACATTTCGGCACCGGGGCCTCGGCCTTGGGAGCCGGAGACGGAGGCGGAGACGGTGTTGCAGAGGGAGTCAGCGGCGGAGGGGGAGAAGGCGGGGGTACCGCCTCGAAGACCACGCCAACGTTGTTGCACGAACGACCCTTGTCGCCCATGAACCAGTACGCAAAGACCCGGTCGCCGAGGTCGCACAGCAGTGCGACCTCGGGACGACCAATCGCCTTTTCCACATGGCGCGTGACCCGTGAACGTCCGCTCTCGCGACCGTTCATATAGTCGAAAATTACCCCGTCGCGGACAAGCACCTTGCGGCACTCGCTCCCGCGGAGCTTCTCTTCTAGCGTCACACACATCTGCGGCGTGAGCCGGTCCTGCGGATCGACGGCGGCCGTGCGGTTGCATTGCTCAATCGCCGAACGCAGGGTCGGAGAGAAAGACGATGGCCGCATGCGCGTCCATTTCCCGAGCGCCGGATTCTCCGACGTCGGGTAGTCACTTGCCCAGCTGGGCACAGCAACCATGAGCAGCGCCGTGAGCGCCGCTCGCAAAGACATCCTGAGGATGCTCATGGCGTTTTTCTTCCTTTGGTTGTGTCACCGACTCTTGAGTTGAGCTGATGACGGTTTGAAATTTGATTCTATATTATTCTAAGTTGTCAAAGGACAAAGACGAGAGCTTTTGACCCTTATCCCCCTTTGTGAGTTTTACCCCACTTCATTAATTATGATAGCACACTTTATATAAAAAATCAAGTCTTGACGCCCATTCTCTTTCAGGCCTTCTTTTGGCTTTTTTTTGCCATTAAAATAATATCGAGTGAGGCTTATACTCACTCGATAAACTGTTTTTAAATTAAAAAAGTCCCCGCTTGACCGTGAGGTATAGGCGGGGACTTTGGGTTGGTGGCAAAGTTAGACTCTGCCACGGGTTGCCGTGCTTACGGCGTGGCGGGGGTGGTCGTCGGTGCCGGCAGGTACTTCCACTGCGTCTGCAAGGACGCCGTGAACATGCTGTTGGTACCAGCGATGCTGGACACCGGGGCGGCTTGCGTGCCGATGCCCTGGTTGGTGGCCCGGGCGCCGGTCATCTGCTCTCCGATGATGTAGAGCTTGGCTTGGGTCGAAGAGCAGTCGACAGTGCAGTTCGGGTTGGAATTCCCGGTCAAGTACGTGTCCGCACCAAGCCGGAAAAACCCGTCGGCCAAGGTCGTGACGGTACCCTTGCCGTCGCCACCGACGTTGTAGCCCTGTCCGATGCTGGAACTGATGTTCCAACCATTGACCGTGAGGCCAATGGGGGCCGGGGCCGGTGCGATGGTGCTGGTGCTGACCGTGACACCCGGAAGGGCTGTCGAGGTCTGGCCATGGGCCATTGTGAGCAACCCCAAGGTGCCGAAGGTGGCCATGAGCAGCAGAGCTGCCAAACCAACGATGCCCTTACGGGCGTTGAAGAACAAGTTGCACATGGCGGATTTCTCCTTGTTGCCATTAATGATAGCCAAGAGTGAAATACTCTCAACCGCTTGATCCACCGAAGGTGGAATCAGGCCCCGCCAAAGCGGGGGCCGTGAATTGTGGTGCACGTGATCAAGAAGGATATTCGAGACTCGTTACAATGACCCACAACCTCCGCTCCGGTAAGTACCTATTGAACAATATACATGTATTCGGTCAAAAGTCAAGCCAAAAAATGTCCCCTAAAACTATTTCTGTCCCAGATCCATACGAATTTTATTTAAAGAAAAAGATATAAAGGAAGAGTCTATCCGCTTCTCAACCATCACTGTGCTACAATCTTTTTGAAGAAGACCATTACCTATGAATAAAAAAGCTTTCCTTAATTTATTAAATGAGTTTTTGCCTGTATTGGGGTTTTTCACGGCTGTACAGTTTTTTTCTTTTTATACTGCCACTAGTATTCTCATGGCACTCACTGTTTTGTCTTTGTCTGTCGGTTGGTACTTCGAGCGACACTTGCCCGTACTCCCTATTATCTCTGGTTTTTTTGTGATTATCTCTGGTTTTATAACCATCATCTATAAAACTCCAGATGCACTCATATTTGCCGATTCTCTATATTATTTTATGATGGGGCTAATAATCGCTACTGGTTTAATCTTTAAAATTAATATTTTAAAATTAATTTTTGCTCGCGTCTTTGCCGTGAAAGATATGGGCTGGAAAATTCTGGCTATTCGTTGGGTAGTAATTTTCTTACTCGGTGGAATTGCCAATGAAGTAGTACGACAGTTAGCTACCCCGGAAGTCTGGGTTCATTTCAAAATCCTTAAGGTCATTTTAATTACTATCTTTGGCTTATATCAATTTACCCTCTCGCGTAAGTATCGTATACCTGAAATCTCTACTGATTGGGGGTTACGAAACTAGTGCTTAGAAATTTCATTTAGCCTATTTCTTAATGTCATCAGTATAACATTGGAAATGTATTGAAAAATTGCGTACAATCTACGTGTTATGTCTCACACCGAAACCATTGTCATGTCTGTTGGAGGGTCCCTCATTGTTCCAGACCAGATTGATACTAATTTTTTAGCTGAATTAAAAACCTTTATTACCAAAGAAACTAGTAGTGGTCGGCGATTTATTATTATTGCCGGTGGTGGTAAAACAGCCAGACGTTATCAGGAAGCAGCCGCAACAGTCAGCATCATGCAAAACGAAGACCTCGATTGGCTTGGGCTACACGCCACTCGCCTCAATGGTCACCTATTACTGACTATCTTTCGCGACTTGGCCCACCGCGTAATGATTACTAATCCTGATGAAATATTGGATGTACCTAAAGACGCAAAACTCATAGTCGCAGCTGGGTATAGACCAGGAGCCTCAACCGACTTACGCGCGGTGCAAATTGCTGACCGCTTAAAAGCACATAAAGTGGTAAACCTTTCTAATACTGACTATGTCTATACTGACAACCCACACACCAATTCCGAAGCCAAGGAGTTAAAAAATATTAGTTGGGCTGAATTTAGATCTATAATTCCAGAAGACTGGCAACCTGGCATGTCGGCTCCGTTTGACCCGGTAGCGGCTAAGGAAGCTGAGAAACGAGGAATAGAAGTAGCCCAAATAAATGGCACAAAGCTGGCTGAGTTAGATAATTACTTAAACAATCAACCATTCGTTGGCACGAGGATTCACCCATAAAATGGAGTTAGGAAAAAGCCCGAGAAAGCTTCGCTTTCTCGGGCTTTTTCTATCAACTACCGCTCATATCTTTTAATAAACTCATCTATCTTTTGATGAAAAGCACCCATATCACCATCATTTTCAATAATTAAAGTTGATTCTTTAAGTGCGCCAAAAATATCCTGCTTGGTTGGATCATCCGGATTTGATTCCTTTATTTCCTGTTCACGCCACTGTTCGTACGTCACATCATCAGTTTCACTACCACGATTTACTATGCGTTCATAGCGAATCATTGGTTCAGCATCTATCCCTAAAACAATACCTCCCTGTTCTTTGAGGTATCTAGCTTCAGCCACTGCTCGAATACTTTCCACCACACAATTACCACCATGGTCTTTTGCCATCCCAACTAATTGTTCAAAAATATAGGTTGGTCCATGTTCCTTGCGCAAATTATTGGCTACTTCAATCATTGTGTCACGATTTATCGGTAGACCAAGACGAGTGATCTCAGCAATAATAAAGGTGCGGGCGGAAAAGTGTGAAAAAGATTTCTGGTCTACTAGGTAGTCAGCCGCACAACCTTTACCTGCGCCAAATGAACCGGTGAGGCCGATGATCATACAAATTTATTTTTTAGAGTTAGTCGCCTGTTTTTTTGTATGCCACTCTTCATACAATACCAATAACGGATTGGCGATAAAGATAGAGGAGTAAGCTCCGGCAACGACACCCACCATTAGAATCAGAATAAAATTCTGTGTTACCGAACTACCAAAGAAATACAAGGCTATTAACGCCAAAATAACTGTCAACGAGGTGTTAATCGAGCGAGCCATTGTTTCATCCACTGCTTGCCCAACAATCGCTCCAAATGGTTTAGCTAGAGTGTAAGTTGTTTCTGTGTGTTTGACCCCACCTATACCGTTAACCGTCTTTTGTTGCTCCGTTCTATGTTGTTTTAGTTTATCCCGTACACGGTCAAAAATAACAATCGTATCGTTCACTGAGTAGCCAAGAATAGTTAAGAGTACCGTAACGAAAAGAATATCCGCCTCCGCACCAGTGAAATAACCCAAAAGGCTCATCGCTGCCATTGGTACCAAAATATCATGCATCAATACTACAATAGTAATAACCCCGTAGACCCAAGCACTAACCGGCCAACCAATTCCTGAAAAAGCAAAGGCCACATAACAGATAGTCAAGATAAGCACGGCACCAATGGCCCAAACGGCTTTATCTTTTAATTCTTGACCAATGACTGGACCAACTGAGGTAAAGCGAGAGACTTCACCTCCCTCACCTAAGTTAGTCAGGGCTTCACCAAGCTTGATTCTTTCACTGTCATTAAGAGCCCTAGTACTTACTAGATAACCAGACCCCACTTCACTTGATGATTGACGAACTGAAGTTCCACCAAAATCAAATTCAGCAATCGCTGTTTCAACGGCTGACTTTTCCGGGAGAGTTTTATACCTCACTTCTATCAATGAACCACCAGTAAAATCAATACTAGGCTTAAGTCCTAAGAAACCCACCACCAGTAAACAACCGCCAACAATTAATCCTGCAATTGTTAAGAAATATTTTTTATAACTAATTATTTTCATACTATTTCTTTATCAGTCCGGTTCCGAATAAATATGGCCAGATTCCACCATCGCTTCGCTTGACATCCGGCAAAGCCATCAGTAGCGTGCGCGTAAACACAATAGCTGAAAGCATCGAGGTAAGAATACCTAAGCCCAAAACCAGTGCAAAACCTTTTATTAATGAGGTACCGAACCAAAATAGGATGGCCGCAGAAAGAAGCCCGGTGACGTTACTATCTTTAATAGCTGTCCAGGCCCGACGGAAACCTTCCTCGGCTGCTTCTTGACTACTTTTACCAGAACGAAATTCTTCCTTCATACGTTCAAATATCAGCACGTTAGCATCTACCGCCATACCCAGAGAAAGTACGAATCCAGCCAAACCAGCGGCTGTTAGAGTAACGGGAATAAACATAAAGATGGATAAAGTCACGGCCACATAGAAACCAAGGGCTATGCCGGCTACCAGTCCTGATACGCGATACCACAAAATTAGGAAAATAGAAATTAGAGCAAATCCCACCACTCCAGCTTTGAAGCTTTGACTCAAAACACCTGCTCCTAAAGTGGCATCAATGGTTTGGGTACTAGCCAAAGTAATTGGTACTGGCAGAGCACCAAAGTTAAGATTTTCAGCCAAAGCTCTAGCTTCCACTGCAGAAAAGCCACCTGAAATAATCGCTTTTCCACCCACAATTGTTTCATTAATCCGTGGCGCAGAAATTGGTTGACCATCCAAGAAGATAGCTAATTGAGAACCAACATTATTCTTAGTAATCTCAACAAATAAATCAGCCCCCTCTTGATTGAAACTAATAGAAACAACCGGCTCATTAGCTAACTGTCCAGTTTTACTACCAGTAAATTCAAGTGCAGCACTTTCTAGATAACGACCGGTTAAACCAGTAGCAATGTAAGGATCACCTAGAGCGGCAATTGAGGAAGCTAGTAGAGCTGGATCTGTGTTAGTAGCTGTATTATCTTCAGACAAACGCAACAACTCATCTTGTTTTGCCAACTTCTCTGCATCAATTAATTTAAATTCCAAAAGCGGTGTTTGTCCGATTTCAGCCACAGCTTCAGCCACATCGGTCACTCCTGGTAATTCAATTACTAAACGCTCACGCTTTTCACCTGAGACGATACTACTGTGTTCAACGTAAACAGCATTTTCCTCTGTACCTAAGCGATTTACTCTGGTCTCTATAACACTACGCAGAACATTCATCAGTTCCGGCACATCTGAAGCTTTGACACTAGAAGTGTCGGCTTCATATACGAGATGTGAACCTCCAGCTAAATCAAGACCAAGCTTAAAGGGGTGTTTAGCCCCCTCATTAGTGGCGTTTGTGTAAACAAAAAAACTTAAATAACCTAAAACCGTGATAATTAGTATGGCTCTAAATACTCTTAAAAACCTAACTGAACTTGATTCTGTGGACATAATAAAATAAATTTATGGTGTTGTTATAGCATATTGCTAAACACTTTCCTATTGACGACTTTGCAATTTGAGGAGATTGTTAAACAAAATTGCAATAGTTAAAGGGCCAATTCCACCTGGCACCGGCGTAAAAATTGAGGCTTTATTAGACACATCTTTATGGGCATCGCCAACTAGTACTCCGCCATCTTCTGATGCACCGGCATCAAAAACAACTACTCCTTCTTTTATCATTTCTGGTAAAAGAAGATTTTGCTGTCCTACGCCCAAGACGATTATATCGGCTTCTTTAGTAGCTTTATAAATGTCATCTTTATTAGTTTTAGCCTCTACCACTAAAACCTTTGCCCCCTTACTTTGGGCATAGAACAAAACTGGCTTGCCCACTAATCGACCAGCCCCAAATATCACCACCTGTTTATCTTTCCAATCAAGTTTATATCGCTTTGAAATATAATCAATCGCTCCGACGACCGGCGGTAGGATTGTGGCTTCTTCACCCTGGTAGGAAAAAGCATCGACGTCTGAATCCTTTGGTATAGCTAAGAGCACTTCTGCCGTATCAATATGATGAGGTAGTGGTAACTGTACAATCACTCCAGAGCAGTCTGCAGCGGCTTTTAACACCGCTTCAATCACAGTCTCGGTTGTTGCTTCAGCTGACAATATATTGGTTGTTATCTGAATCCCCAACGAACTGGCAATATTTTTTTTCAGCTCTAAATACTTTTGTGTTTCAAAATTTGGATTACAGGCAACGATAGCTAAACAAAGTGGCTCATGAAGTCCTGCCACTTGATTGGCTATCTCTGTCTTAATCTCTGTCGCCAGAGTTCGTCCGTCTACTATATTCATAAGTGGCTAGTATACATTAACTTCCGGTTCGCATCACGATAGTAGCCACCGTCTTTAAAGCAATTTGCATATCAAGAAAGAGTGAGTGTTTTTCTAGATAAAATAAATCATAGGAAATCTTTACCTTTGTCCGTTCGATGTCTACCCCACCCCTTGGTACATCAAAATTTTTAATTTGTGCCCAACCAGATAGTCCAGGCTTCAAGAAATGTCTAGCGTTATAGTAAGGAACTGACTTACTATAAACATCTACTAAGGCGGGCATCTCTGGCCTAGGGCCGATGAAAGAGAGGTCTCCTTTTAAAACATTAATCAGCTGTGGTAATTCATCGATTCGTGTCTTGCGCAAAAAAAGTCCAACTTTTGTATCAACCAAAGTACTTTGAAGAGCCTCTTTACCGGCGTCAGCTCCGTTTTTGGTTCTAAATTTATAAATAGTAATAACCTTGTTATGTTGACCAATTCGCTTAGTAGTGTAAAAAAGTCTACCGTTTTTATTCTCAATTTTCATCGCCAAAGCCACGAATGGGAAAATAAACACTGTCGGAATAAGTAGAACTAAAGCAAAGATTATATCCAAGGTTCGTTTAAGAAAATCGTAGACCGCACTTTTTGATTGTGAAATATTAGCCAAAAACCAATCATACTGGATTGAACTAACCGGTACACGATCAAAAGTATCTTCATAAACTTTATTAAAATCTAAGAAAGTTATTTTAAAACGTAAAAAGGATAAATCAAAAATCTTTGGCAAAGCCGTTATGACATATTTACTATTAGGATTAGCCACCACTATATCTATCCTCTCTTTTTCAATTAAACGTAACAGTTTCTCTTCAAAGTTTTCAGTTTTTTCGGCCGTAGCTTCATCAATAATTCGAATAAAGGTGTAACTATAGCGGTCATTGTTGTTTGTTTCATCGACCAACTCAATTGATTCCACCCCATCAGCTAATAGAATAGCCCGATGTCTAGTTTTTGGCTCAATTAATCTATATAAATAGAGTCTCCAGAAAGTTAACAGTACTACACTTAATACTAGATATATCACCAAATTTATTTTTGGTGCAATGCCAAATGGAATGACTAAAAATAGAAAAGCGGCAATGATACCATTGATTATTTGCGTATTGATAATACGGCTAAGTAGAAGTGATTTTAGAAAAACTGTATGTTTGTCATACAAGCCAGCAATATAAAAGACAAATAGCCAAACCGCTGACAAAGTCAAAAAGGGTCCCAAGTGCGCCGAAAAGAGTTCAGCGCTTGGGATAGAAAAGTAACGCACCAAAAGCATGAGCCACAAAGCCACCACGAAAAACAAAATGTCGCCAATAATTAATAGTCCTAGTTCTCGGGTTCTTTCTCCCATAAAATAAATACTCGCTAGCTATGGTACCGAAGTCCATAGAAATGGCAAGTTTTCACTTAAAACCATTTTTCGCTAGGCTTGGTATTATAAGGTATGCTAAAACCAATGGAAGATATCAATCGACCCAAAATCCTCTACGTCATCACCAAATCCTATTTTGGTGGTGCCCAACGCTATGTCTATGAATTAGCTAAGGCGACAAAAGCCAATGGTTTCCCTGTAGCGGTCGCTTGTGGTGGAAAAGAGGAATTAGTGAATAGGCTTGCTGACTCAGGAATTTTAACTTTTGAGATTGAAGGGGCACAAAGAGATATCAGTCTAATCAAAGAAATTAAAGCTCTTTATTCTTTAAGTAGGGTAATTCGTACCTATCAACCAGAGGTAGTTCATCTCAACAGTAGTAAAGTTGGTCTTTTAGGCGCTTTATTGGCTCGATTGCTTCGAGTGCCAAAAATAATTTTTACAGCCCACGGCTGGCCCTTTCTAGAACCAACCAAAAAGCCCCTCTGGCGCGTCATGGCCTGGGTTGGCTCTTACCTAACTAGCCTACTAGCTCACCAAATAATACTGGTCAGTAATAATGATTTTAATCATACAAAAATGCTGGGTTTAAAAAATAAATTCCAAGTTATCCATACCGCCGTCACAGACTTCCCATTACTGGAACGAAAAGCAGCCCGGGAGGCTCTCTTATCAAAAGATATAATCAAAAATCATGAACAAAATATCTGGGTAGTTACCCACGGTGAAATTAACCACAACAAAAACCTTAGTGCCGCCATAGATGCCACGGCGGAATTTAACAGCACACACACTACGAAGATATTTTACGCCATTATCGGCTCAGGTGATTTAATGGATTCCCTAAAGGAACAAGTCTCACTAAAAGGTCTAACTGAACAAGTAATGTTTTTAGGTTACCGAGAAGAGGCTCGACAATATTTATTGGCTTTTGATATGTATCTCATGCCATCGCTTAAAGAAGGTCTGCCCTATTCCCTATTAGAGGCTGGATTTGCTGGATTACCTTGTATAGCAAGTCGAGTTGGCGGAATACCAGAAGTAATAACCGACCACCAATCTGGCATTTTAATCAATCCCGCCAATCACATGGGAATAGTTGCCGCCTTTGATTTTCTACTGACTAATGCTGATAAAAGATCGGCCTATTCTAATGAACTAACAAAAAAAATTAAAACCAAATTTTCTTCAGAACTAATGTTTCAAAAAACCCTACCCCTTTACACCCTAAGATAGGCCAATCAACTCATCTCGCTCGATTGGTTTCCTTTGAGTATATCGGCGCATAGCCAAGACCATACCGATTCCTACAAATTCGGTTACTAAGTGTGAACCACCATAACTTAAGAAAGGAATAGTGGTGCCAGTTACGGGCATTAAGCCAATATTAATGCCGATATGAATAAAGAAGTGAGCTAATAGATAGATAGCTACGCCAGTAGCAAATAACTTTTCAAAATTACTAGCTCCATTTACAGCATGATACAAAAGACGCAAAATTAAAATCCCAAAAAGGGTAAACAAAATTAATACCCCCAAAAGACCCCACTCTTCGGCAAAGGCCGCAAAAATAAAATCTGTTTCGTACTCAGGAAGAAATAAAAATTTTGATTGAGTACCATACCCTATGCCTTTGCCAAATATCTCACCCGAACCAACCGCCACCGTTGATTGATAAGCATTGTAACCCGCCCCCTGAATGTCTGAAAGCGGATCAAGAAAAGTTGCAATTCGTTCTTTTTGATAATCTTTAAATGCAAACTGCCATAAACCGCCAAAGGCCATCAAGCCAATCAGAAAAACCACCACCAGATGGCGAAACTTAATCCCAGCTACCAAAATCATACCAAACCAAATAATAAAGATTATGGCAGCCGTACCAAAGTCTGGTTGCAAAAACACCAAACCAAATAGTAAAAAGGTATATACCCCAGAAATTATAATGTGTCTAAAATCACCAATTAACTCATGTCTTTTGGCAAAATATTTGGCTAATACAGCAATTAAAATAAGTTTGGCCGGATCTGATACTTGAAGTGAAAAAATACCTAAATCAAAACGCATACGGGCCCCCAATACTTCGTCAGCTAGGTAGAAAGTCAAAATAAGCAAGATAATTACCACTACATAACTATAGAAAGCAGCATTATTAGTACGCAAGAATCGATAGTCAGGAATCATCGCCACAAAAAAGGCAACGGTAGCTACTAGAAGCCAGATTATTTGGCGGTTGAAGAATACATTATCTCCAACATGGGAATAAAGGGTCGCCAGACCAAAAGCCGATAAACCCAAAACAGCACCAACCAGGATAACGTCAAAACCAGAAAATAAACTGCGCCAGAGCTGTTGCATAACTACAGAGTATACAAAGTATCAAAAAGATGCAAAGTGCACGGGAGAATACTATAGGAACCAGTGCAAAGTTAAACTTTTTTGCTCCGCCCACCACCACAATACCCACCCTCCGCAAAGAAAGTTAATTTTGTGCGGTTAAGCATTCAGTCGTGTATTTATTGCAATGGAGCAAAAACTGGTCGGTTTTTGGGTATTACTTCAATTTTAGTTGGCCCTTCCTCACACAGCCCAGTGGCAATTTGTTTATATACTTTTTCTAAGTCGGCAATAGTAGGGGCTTCATAGTAAAGATCCGGTTCTGAAGCTAAATTACGGATTAACTCAATATCTCTAGTCATTGAACCATCTTCTTTTTGTAAAGCCTGACCAAAACCGATAGTATAAATAGTAACTGAGGCATCTTTGGCCTCTTTAGCTTTTTCTAATGCATAGGTAGCCGCATAATCGCGGTCTAGCTCATTAGTGGCAGGATTTACCGGCCTGGTGACGTCACCATCAGTTAAAAAAATGATCACCTTCCGAGCATTATCTCGATGTCGCTCTGAAGTTAATTCAGCCAAAGCAGTAGCAAAGGCATCGCCCATGTTAGTGTACTGCGTACCATCTTTTCCCATCGTTACTTGAGTCGCTGCTTTAGCGGCTATCTGTTTGTCATTAGTTAGAACTTGCTCGATTGGTAAGGTAGCAGATGCGGAGTATGAGACCAAACCAATTTGTGTACTACTCTGTACTTGTAAAATAAAGTTTTGAGCCGCAACTTTTGCACTTTCTAGTGGCTCCGGTGGATTGCCACCATCAGCAGCCATTGATCCAGAGCGGTCTAATACAACCATAATGTCAGACGGCACTTCACAACTCTTAATTGTTTTTGCAATTGAATTTGGCCAAGTGAAAACTACTTCGCGAGTCGTCCTTGAAGCAAGTTTATCAATTAAGGTACGCGAAACAGTAAGTGGCTTACCTTCACTACTAAAGATTGTAGCCACGGTCTCTACCGCATCAGCATCGGTTAATTCGGTATTTTCTATCTTGGTGGTTAACCTTGGTCTAGTGTCAGCATTTTCCAAATTTAAATCTATAACACGAAACTGGTTGCGTATATAAGTGGCCGGTAACCAAAGCTCAGCTGGCTCAAATTCAAATCTTGTTTCAGTTGGTGCACGACCGTCAGTAGTAGCAATTCTACCTTCGAAAATTGGGTAAACTGTATTCGGTGGTAGCACCGTTGTACCACTACGCTCAGCGATAAGGGAACCATTTTCTAGTAATTGGAATTTATATTTAAATTCTGGAGTCCCAGCTACCGCGTTACGATTTTGGATATAAGCTACAGCGTTATATTGCCCATCTTGGATCTTAAAACTCTCCGCCCACTCAACTACTGGATGTGTTATAGACATAGCACAAATCCTGGTACAGGTACCATCACAATCAACCCCGGCTTCGATACCATTTTGTACACTATCAAAACAAGTAGGCGGAGTGTATGAATTGATGTAGTAAAACGCTCCCCCAGCAATTATACAGAAGGTACTAAACCCTATACCATACTGTAATCGACGCCAAAAGGCCCAAGGACGAAACTTACTCATGGCTTTAAGTATAGCAGAAACCCGCCGGCACTTTCGCGCCCGCGGGTGGATTCAACCATTCTTCACTTGGCTAGGTTAGCTTGTGTGCGCAACGCCTCGAGGGCACGCGCGTTCAGCAAATTGCTCTCGGCCTTCTCCACTGGTGAAGGTATGTACCTGTGGCACTCCTTACCGGTTGGAGGCTTGGCGACCGAACCAGTTACCAAGCGCAAGTGAACTTTTTTCTCGCTTTCGTCAGCCTTGGGGCGGTGTGCAGATTCTACCCGCCCGCATTTTGTGCAAGAATATCCAAGTCCCATATTGGACCTCCTTTGTTGTTACTAGCCCACACTTTATCAAAAAATCAATCTTTTTACAAGCACCTCTCCTATTTTAGGACGGTTAACTGTATTATTAGGAATTACATTTTCTCGGGTAAGTTATATAAAACAAAAAAACCCTTCGTTCAAGGACTTAATGTTAAGCAAAATAAGGAGAAGTGAAACTTCAACTATATTTTGCTTATGTCGGCGCAATGATAGTTTCGACCCCGCAGGGAAAAACTATCATATGCGAGCGACTAGCGCCTAATCTTTCCTGCCAACTTTAGTTGGCACTCCTAAATACAAAAAGCCTGTACAGGTGTACAGGCTTTTTGTATTTAGGAGTATTAAAAACTTAATGTTGGCGCCTACCTACTCTGCCCCATAAATGGAGTACCATCGGCGATGGAGAGCTTAACTTCCGAGTTCGGAATGAGATCGGGTGGACCCTCTCCGCTAAAGCACCAACATTAAATTTTCAATAAACGTCATCCGCTTACAAACTGCGTAAAGAACGCGAGAGGTGGAGGAGACCAACAGACAGGTGGCGAACTTTACGGCTTACGATCCTGAATGTCTTTCGACTTCAATTCACGCGAGCTATTGTTCCCTATTTGTTGACACATCCCCTCCACTTTTTATCTCTCACGCGAGTCCATGTCACATACATGACAGAATCCTCTACGCAATTTGTAATAATTACTATATTCAATATTAGTTTAGTGTTTGCACACTAAATCGCATATTCTAGTTTTCTGGCGGTGAATTTCGAATAAATTCACCGCTGACTTTTTGTATTTAACACAACTTAAACATTCAATCCATTGTTCAGCTTCTTTGTTACAGCATTTCTGTAGTTACGTACACGCTTTTACCGCATGCAACGTTCCTTACAGGAAATACGCCCTATTAGTACACCTCAGCTCCACACGTTGCCGTGCTTCCACTTAGTGCCTATCAACCTGATCATCTCTCAGGGGACTTAATGATTCCTAATCTTGGAGTTGGCTTCCCGCTTAGATGCTTTCAGCGGTTATCCGTTCCGAACATAGCTACTCGGCAGTGCCACTGGCGTGACAGCCGATAGACCAGAGGTTCGTTCATTCGGGTCCTCTCGTACTACGAACAACTCTCCTCAAAAATCGACGCCTGCAGTAGATAGGAGACCAACCTGTCTCACGACGGTCTAAACCCAGCTCGCGTATCTTTTTAATTGGCGAACAGCCAAACCCTTGGGACCTGCTCCAGCCCCAGGATAAG
>DYNY01000041.1 GCA_020720815.1 Candidatus Elulimicrobium sp.
CTGCTTGTATTAGATACCCGCCGCACCAGCAGGGCCCATGTTCATCTAGCATACAACAGTGTTCTGGAAAACACGAGCACACACGAGCTTCTTCTATTTCATCGATCGTACTCGATATCGTAGGGATCATAGTCGTCTTCGGGGGTCTCGTCGTAGTCTTCGTCGTCGTAGTCTTCTTCATCGCATACTCCTTTTTTTCCTGGTGGTCTTCTACATTCCCCGGCGTTGGGGCCCGATACTATTTCCCATTTACAACTTGATCCGTAACACATAGCTAGCCTCCTTAAGTTTCATGTGAAATTCTATATAACAGCTGTAGTAGTCGATCGGACTCTTCAAAAGCTGTAAAGCGCTCCCGATTATAGTCTGTAAAGTCCATTAAAGTATGAATCTTACTTTGAAGCGCTTTTATAGCCTTAATCTTACGTGGGTTTGTAAGCTTATCCATAAGGTCTGTAATAACAAGGTCAGCCATGGCTACTAGAGCTTCAACCTTTTGAAGTGGAGCTCCTGATGTAAAAGCCTCTTGGTCCCACCTATTTAATGCCTTTGTCATCCATTGAGTATTTTTCTTCGGGTCACCGGTCTCGTCCCAAGTGTTAATCAGCTGGATGACCAAGTCATATGACTCTTGAGTTAGAGTTTTCAGGTCCACCCTGCTTATTAAATTACGTCTTTGGATCTCGGAGAAGATTCCTGCTGTTAAGGACAAGTATAACAGTGACTCATTAGTAGCTCTACTCATCGGTCGATCCTTTTCTAAAAGTGTACATTTGACCAAATTTAGCTATAATTTTTTAGTATATAACTATACTCGGACTAAATAAATATAGGGTAGCGGTCAATTGTACACTTTTGAACTAGTAAATTAGTAGGTTGTTAAATCTTTTGTATCTCGAGGTCCCTTAAGGATAGGCTGGCGAGGCCCGTTGATACTTCCATGTTTCTGGTATTTATACACCCATACAGTATTCAACCAAGCTTTACGATTATCCCAGATATGCTGGCGCAGTTCATCAGTCATACCAATACCTGTGCCACAAGCAAAGGGCTCTTTCCAAGTGGGCGATGACAGTATCAGTTTACCCAGGGTGTTTTTGCCGATTTTGTTAGCCTTATGCGCACTGCGCACCATGTTACCAAGCTCGTTTTTATAGGGCTCATTTAGGTTCTCTTGTTGCTCTTCGAACCCTATAACCATAGCTTCGTCATCTACCGTGGGCTTGCGCTTAAAGATATTTAGCTCCTTGAGAGTACACCTACCTTGCTTGTACTTACCGAAGAGAGTACGGATCATCGCGCCTTCAAAGCCTTTTTCTACGCACTCAGACTCATATACTAAAACCTCATCAGGCGTAAATAACTTCTTCTGGGATAGCACAACTATATGAGGCAAATCTTTATAAGCTTCAAGATGCTTAAGGCGGTCTTCATAAGGCAGACTTAAGTTGAGAAAATCAAAGACATAAAACTTAAAGTCTGGCTCACCACTGGCTTTGCGTACAGGCCCTGTAGTATTGTTAAACGCGTTAAGATCATTAGGTTTACCAACTATGAGCTCACCATCTAGCCCAGTATATTCCGGCTGTGATAGCACCTCCTGGATAAACTTATTGGTTACAGGCTTCATGGATGAAGTGTACGCGCAATTACCGTGGGTAGTACATCTGTATCCATCAAGCTTACGAGACCCTACAACTGAAGTTCCATGTAA
>DYNY01000042.1 GCA_020720815.1 Candidatus Elulimicrobium sp.
CCTCGACGGTTATTTAGAACGACCATACCTTAATTACCGTACTCTGTCCGATTCGGACTGGTCTATGGCTAAACAGGATGAAAATATCTGGGCCTCCGCTAATCTGGGCACGAGAATAGCTCTTGGTACCGATCTTCAATTCAGAGTTTATGGTCCGGAACTGTTTGCTTCTTATAATTCCGCCGCCCCTTATGGTCAGAACGACGGTGTCCTATGGCAAGGGAAAGGCCTCAATTCTAGCTTCTCCAGCGGAGTGCGCCTCGAAGGCTACGGTATAGAGCTCACAATAAAACCAGTCGTGTCTTTTTCACAGAATCAGGCGTTCACATTGATGCCTTCCGCTTATGAAAGTGAATACGGCTATATATGGGGTTACGGACAAAATAAAGGCATTGATGCACCGCAACGTTTCGGAGAAGATCCAGTTTTTAGATCTTCTTGGGGAGATAGTGAAATCAGGTATACGTGGAATACAATGACCATCGGGTTTGGGACCCAATTACCTTGGCTTGGACCTGGACATATAAATTCACTTCTACATTCAAACAATGCTTCACCGTACCCGAAAGTAGATGTGGGTCTACGTAAAACAAAAATAACTGTTTTAGATTGGTATGCAGGCGATGTTGAAGCGAGATTGTGGTGCGGGTATCTTTCCGAATCTAGTTATTTCGATACTGACCAATCCAATGATCATAATATGCTCAGTGGTTTATCGCTTTCTTATGCGCCTTCATTTTTACCCGGGTTGTTGGTTTCAGCAACTAGAGTATATCTAGCTTCATGGAAGCCGGAATCTCTTGAAACCCTAACTAGTTTACTTTTATTTAATTTTAACAGTAATGGTGGAATGGATTCATGGGATCAAAGACCGGGTCTAGAGTTTACCTATCTGCTACCTGCCGTGGGTGCAGAAGTATACGGCGAAATCGGTTTGAATGATAATCCGGGACCAACGCTCGATGCGTATATTCGTAACTTTTCCCATACAATAGCGTACAGCGGTGGACTTAGAAAATCAGTAATAATTAATCAATCAAAAGAAATAAGGGGAGAACTGCTGTTTGAGTGGTCGACGCTAGAAATGACGCCAATATATTCACAGTTTTTATGGACTAATTCGTTTTATATGCACCATTTGGTAACGCAAGGTTATTCAAATGAAGGCCAATGGTTGGGAGCGGGCACGGGAACGGGGGGAAATAGTCAGTTTTTAGGTTTTAAGGTTTATTACCCTAGGGGTTATTCAGGTTTTAATTTGCACCGGTATAATCCGGATAATGACTTTTTAGTCCGTTTCACGACTCCTTCGCCCGGTTATCCACTCGATGATGTGTACGATTATAATTTTAAGGCGGTAATCTCGCTTGAAGCTGATTCCTTATTTCTTGTTACTCCAAATATCCAGCTATCCGCAAGCGCTTCCTATTTTGCGATTCATGACGGCGAGTACAATGGGGGATGGCGTGGCTCAACCGTAACCCATGGATTTAGACTGACACTGGCGGAAACGATCAATTTCTAGAAAATTCGTAACTGTCAATTTCAAAAAGAAGCTTTATAATGCAAGAGAATTCAGGAAGCTTGCCGACAGGCAGGCTTTATCGTCCGTATCCACCTTAT
>DYNY01000043.1 GCA_020720815.1 Candidatus Elulimicrobium sp.
TAAATTCTTTACTCGAGATATAAGATAGTCCGCCGAACCTAAAATCGGCAGAACCCGTACAAGCATCGTAAGCAAATTTAGGAGTTTGAATAGTCAGCGGTTGTAATGTTTTAGGTCTAGGGGCTCTTAAGATCACCGAGCCTCCGGTCATATAGCCGCCTTGCTGATCATTGATAATTGCGGCACTATTTACGTTGCTCATACTCCCCGAAGGAGCGGCGTATTTCATGAGCTTATCGATACCGCTTGCAAAAGCAGCGTGACTACCTAAGGCTACGGTGATTAACGTAAAAAATTTGAGTAAGAGTAATTTATTTTTCATTTTGCTATAGTTTTCGATATTAATTTAGTACCTACTTGCTCTTTGTTCCGAGTGTCTTCTAGGTACTTAGCGGCAAGTAAACTATATTCCTCAAGCTCGGATAGACTTACGTATCCCCTGATTAGCTCAAACGCCGTTTTAGAATCATGGCTTACGGCAATTACGGTAGGAAAAGCGTTAATACCGAGACGCTCTATTAACTGCGGAGCGTTAGCGGTCTTAAAATACTCGTGCTTGCTACCGGTTGCGCTAATAGCATCGATATGAAAGCCGTAAAGCTCTCCGAAGTTTTTAAGTACCGGTGATAGAAGTGCGCAATACCTGCAAGAAGGCTCAAAGAATAATACTAGATCAAAGTCTTTGGCTAACTCCTTGATCTTCTGCGCATTCTGTTCTTCCTGCATAGCTCTCTTTGCTTTTACGCCGTGAACGTTAACGGGATTATTGATTAAATCGCGCTGCTCGGGGTAGAGAAGATTTGCCGTATCCCAAGCCGCGTGTAAGTCATCGGCTTGATCCCACATTTGCTTTTCCTTATCTCGGTAAGCTTTGACGTTTTCAGGACTTGGGCGAGCTAACATCATGAACTTTAGATCTTCAAGTTCACGGGCAAATTGTTCGATTTCCGCTTTAGCCTCAAGCGGGGTAATATCAGGATTTTGCTCTCTCTTAAGTAGCGGCGTTTTATTCTCTTTCGTAATCGGTTTATTTTCAAACCAGAACCAACCGCGATAACGTTCATCGTTTAAAAACCCTTGAGCGTAACTACTTGTAGGTAACAAAAGAATAACGATAAGTATTTTACTTAAAAATTCGGTCATTTTAATACTTACCCCTTTGTAATTCCCACTCAACTTGCTTTACCTTCTCTTGTGCAGCCCGGAATAAATCTTCTTTTCTTTTATATTCGGGATAATAAGGGCTAGTTACTAATACTATGTAACCGTCATTCCACTGGTTTTTCACATAAAAAGGCTTAAGAGCTATTTCGCGTTCATATGTCGCTTGAGTTAAATTATTTTTTGCAACCGCCAGTTCTTTTTCTTTAAGCAGTTTGCGCTGATTCTTCCCATATTCTATTTTCTCCGCTTCCAGCCTTTTACGCTCCGCCTCTAGTCTTTTTTCCTCTTGCGCTTCCCATGAATCATCTTTAACATCGGCATTCCAGCCGGTCATATTGTTCTTTTTATTATTCGGATTACCGTCGTATTTTCTAACATTAGGTAGAGAGGAATTTACTCTGGAGCTGATATCTCCTACTT
>DYNY01000044.1 GCA_020720815.1 Candidatus Elulimicrobium sp.
ATACAGCAACACAGCGTTCTTAAAGAAGTCTGGAAGAACGCGACCCAAGAGTACGTAAAAGTTAAAGACGCCTATGATAAAACGGCGTACCCTATTTTTAGCAAAATTAGTAATGCTAAGCAGCGTCAACAAGACCTTAGCAACATGTGCAATATATTCGAAAAATACCTTACACTGGCTAACAATGACAAGAGCATTGCTTGGAATTTTTTTATTAACGCGTATCCAAATGACGCATACGATGACGATTTGATGGCTATGCTTGGCCTACGCTAATAGCTCAGTTCTGCTATGGCTAGATGCGCCTTTCATAAAACTGGCAGCGCCACCAAGCGCCCTCGCAGTCCTCATGCTGCGTTCACCTGGGCGCGTGTGCGTGTTGTATCAATCTAGCCACCAGGACTTTCATCTAACCAATCTAAAGGAGTACATAATGACCGAAGAAACACATGCACGGTTCAGCCCGTCAAAGCTACCAAGGATTATCCAGTGTCCCGGCTCGGTTAAGCTTATTGAAGCATTAAATGCCGAGCAAACATCAAGCTCTGCTGCAGAAGAAGGCACCTACTTGCATGGTGTAATAGCTGAACACCTGCTAGCGGGGCTAGGTACTATCACCAGACAGCTCCATAAAGACCCAAGGAAACATCAGGAATATAAAGATGCTTGTGAAGACATACTCTTCTGGGTATCCCAGTTACATGCGCAGCACGCGGGCTTAGCCCCTGTAACCTACATAGAACATAGGGTTTCTCTAGCGTCTCTAGCACCTACTCATGACTGCGAGTATCTCAGAGACGTAGCTGGTACTGCGGATTATATCTTTGTCTGCGCGGGTACCTTGTACGTCTGTGATTGGAAATTTGGTAAGGGCGTAATTGTAGAGCCCGACTCAGATCAGCTTAAAGCTTACGCTGCAGGTGCACTAGCTGCCGCCTTTCCAGGGCTATGCACTAAGGTTGTGCTCACAATAATACAACCAAGGATTCCATTTGACCCAGTTAAGTCTGTAGAGTATACTGTTGAAGACATAAACCGCTGGGTATACTATGACTTAGTACCAGCCTTAAATAAAATAGACTTAGAAATCCCACTATTGTGCCCGTCAGAGAAAGCCTGTAAATGGTGCCCACTGGCTAAGGATCCATCTAAGTGCCGTGCGCGGTATGAAATGGCGCAGCAAGTAGCGTCAGATGTATTTTCAGTCTTTGCTAAGTTACCACAAAACCAACCTCAAAATGTAGACCTCGTGACGCCTGAGGAACTGTCCGAGCTAATGCAGAAAATACCCATGCTTGATCAGTATATTAAGGACATTAAAGGATACGCTTTACACCAAATAGCCTCTGGTCGAGATATCCCTGGGTATAAAGTAGTAAGAGGCAGGTCCCTACGCAAATGGGTAGACGAGGAACAAGCTCAACAAGCACTAGAACTAGCGGGCTATGCGGTTTTCGAGCTCAGCGAAGTAAAGTTTTATTCTCCAGCTCAAGTAGAAAAAGTAATAGGTAAAAAGAAAG
>DYNY01000010.1 GCA_020720815.1 Candidatus Elulimicrobium sp.
TGGTTGTGCTCCCTCTGGCACTAAGCTAAAGCCAGGCGGTAGATCACTATTTGAATGGAATTTAGCGGGCTACGGCGTTTCGGGTTTCTTCTACAATCGTGCCAGCTACGGCTACTTGTGGTCGTCTTCCGAGTCCGGTGGCAGTGCCTGGGTCCGCATCGTCCTTTCTGGCGATGCTCAGGTGTTCCGCAATGCGGGTGGCAAGACGGTCGGCTGTTCTGTCCGGTGTCTTCAGGATTAATAAGTACCTAAGCCCTGCCTTAGGTAATAAAAGAAAAAGCCCGCTTGTTGGCGGACTTTTGGGCGAGCGAGCTGGTTTTAGGTGTGTCCCCCTATTCACGGCTGAGGTCTTAACTAGGTGAAATCGGTATCACAAGCGTTTGTTGATATTCAGCTTTGGCTTCTGCGGTCGGTTGATACCAGAAGACACGACGCAAAACATCTCTTTTCTCCAGTGTCTTTTGCCGTGTTACTAGCTTGTACCGGTCTCTCAGTCTGATAAGACGGTGGTAGACGCCGTGGTGTTTTGGTAGACGCACCTGGATCTGTTTAATGGTCGCTGGCCTGCCTATTTCTAGCAGGACTCGAAGCACGTCAGCTTCGGGGCTGGGAATGAGGAGTTTAAGAACGGGCTTTTTTTCTGTGCTCATGGCACCTCCGGTGTTTATCTATGCCAACCATACCACAAGAATTAAATTATGGAAGACTTGGCTGTCTAAGGGTGACCTAAGGACTCTAAACTCTACCTAGGTAAGTCATCGCTTTGCAACCGTAGCGTACTATCATTGGCTTGACTTTAAGCCATTTTTTGGTAATGTTGCGGGCAAGGCGTGGTCTTTCTGGTTTCTATAAAAACCAAAGACTCGCTGCTTGGCTACTCATTAGCTAAGCGATTATCAGGGAGTAAGTTAGAGATTCTCTCTAATACTACTTCATAAAAATATATAAAGTGGCTAGAAAATCAGTAATATTACGTTCCGTCCGTGAACCAAAATATGCTTGCCAAGTTGTACGACGATGCAAGCTGTGCGGACGAAAGCGAGGCTACATGCGAGACTTTGATACTTGTCGTATCTGTTTCCGTGAATTAGCCCATGAAGGACATATACCAGGTATAACGAAATCATCATGGTAGGAGATACAATTGGCGATTTCATTATCCGCCTAAAGAATGCTGGAGCAGTTGGTAAAAAAGCTGTTTCTGTCCCACACTCAAAGCTCCGCCAAGCAGTAGCAGATAAGCTAGTAGCTACCGGGTATATAGAGAGTGCAAAGATGGAAGGGAAAAAAGTACAGAAAACACTAGCAGTAGTTTTGAAATACGAAAACGGTAAACACCAAATTTCTGGTGTTAAGCGTGTTAGTAAGCCAGGACGTCGTTTGTACACAAAGGTCGCAGATATTCACCCCGTTAAGTTTGGTCAAGGGCATATGATCCTTTCTACACCAGCCGGCATTCTCACCAATGAGGAAGCAAAGGCGAAAAATGTAGGAGGAGAGCAGCTTTTCATCATTTGGTAATATGAGTAGATTAGGAAAACAACCAGTAACCATA
The DNA here is from genome assembly GCA_020720815.1 of Candidatus Elulimicrobium sp. Lineage (GTDB taxonomy): Bacteria > Patescibacteriota > Minisyncoccia > Phycocordibacterales > UBA918 > OLB19. Next base: position 1,556 of record DYNY01000010.1, read on the forward strand.
CCAAAAGGTGTCACTATAACAAGTGATAAGGGTACCGTTACTGTAGTCGGTCCAAAGGGAACTTTGGCTCGAGAAATGAAAAATGATGTAACAATCACCATTGCTGACGAAGCGGTTACCCTTACTCCTGGTAAGACGGTAGCGGCTAAGGCCCTTTGGGGTACTTATGCAGCACATATTCGTAATATGATTAAGGGTGTGACTGAAGGTTTCACCAAGATACTAGAGATTGAAGGAGTGGGTTATCGGGCTGAACTTAAAGGGACTAATTTAGTTCTTAGTGTCGGCTTTTCTCACCCAGTCATATTGGCAATACCGGCTGGTGTCGTAGCCTTAGTTGAGAAGACAGTGGTTACTTTAACAGGAGCTGATAAAGATGTCCTTGGACAATTTGCTGCTAACGTACGTAAGGTCAAGAAACCAGAACCGTACAAAGGCAAAGGAATTCGTTATCGTGGCGAATACATTATTCGTAAGCAGGGTAAGAAGGCCGCATAAGCTGGAAATACGATATAAAGTATGGAAAAAACACAATACAAAAATAATCAACGTATTTCACGACACAAGCGTATACGCGCTAAGGTGTCTGGTACGGCAGAGCGACCACGGCTGGCTATCTTCCGTAGTAACCGCTACATTTACGCACAACTTATTGATGATACTGCGGGCAAGACTATCGCCTGCGTTGATTCACGAAAATTGGCTGGCAAGACTCTCACTGAGCGAGCTGCTAATGTTGGAGCTGAAGTAGCTGTTAAGGCGAAGGTGGCTGGTCTAACTGAAGTAGTATTTGACCGTGGTGGTTTCCGTTATCAGGGAGCAGTAGCTGCTTTGGCGGAAGGAGCGCGTAAGGGAGGACTAGGATTCTAGTGCGAGGTTTACTTAACAAAATATAAAATAACAATGACAGAAATTAAACAGCCGGAAGCTACAACTGACGTAACGTCAGATCTTGAAGTGGTTACACCTACTTCATCCGATGCACCAGCTGTTGCCACTGTTGAGACTCCTGCCACAGATGCAAGAGGCCGTCGCGGTGCACAGGGAGGTGATAAAAGAAATCAACGACGTCCACGTCGTGGGGGAAGACCGGAGCGAGTTCGTCCAGAGTTTGACCAAAAAATCATTAGTATTCGTCGTGTAACGCGTGTGATGGCTGGTGGTCGTCGCTTTAGTTTCTCAGTTGCTATTGTGATTGGAGACAAGCGCGGTAAGGTTGGAGTTGGGATTGGTAAGGCTGGAGATACTCAAGCAGCTATCGAAAAGGCTGTCCGTGATGCTAAGAAGAGTATGATAATTGTACCAATGAATAAGGAAGGTCATATTTTACACGATGTGCATACTAAGTATGCCTCTAGTGAGGTGATGATTATGCCAGCACCAGGTCGTGGTATAGTGGCCGGCTCATCAGTACGTACTGTACTTGAACACGCTGGAGTAAAAGACGTTACTGCTAAGATTTTCTCTCGTAGTAAGAATAAACTTAATAATGCCAGAGCAGCTGTCGAAGCTCTTAAGCTCCTAAAAAATAAATAGTATATGCAGCTACATGAACTAAAACCAACCGCTCCAAGAAAGACGGCCAAGCGAATTGGTCGCGGTGGAAAGCGTGGTAAGACCTCAGGTCGCGGTGGAAAGGGACAGACAGCACGAACTGGTAATAGTACTCGTCCAGAAATGCGAGACTTTATTAAGAAGCTACCAAAGCTACGTGGTTTTGGTAAGAATCGAGCGCGTACAGTAAACAGTGAAAGAGTGAAGGCGGTTGTAGTCAATCTAACCAAGATTGAGTCGGCTTTTGTTGCCGGAGACATTGTGTCACCAAAGACTCTAGTTAGTCGTGGCGTTATTTCTACAGCCAGTAAGCGAGTACCAACGGTTAAGGTTTTAGCCACTGGTGAAATTACTAAAAAGCTTTCTTTTGAAGGTTGTTCAATGTCAGCCACGGCTATCACTAAGATTGAAAAGGCTGGTGGAACGGTAGCTAAATAAGGTACTATAAGTACATATGCCAAAATTCTTCCATAAAATCAGTCTTATCTTCACTGAAAGAGCTATTCGTAATCGTATTTTATTCGTCTTGGTTGCCTTGGTGTTTTTCCGTTTATTAGCCGCTATTCCAATTCCGGGAGTTGACCAGGCGGTGCTATCACAATTCTTCAGTAACAATCAGTTCCTTGGTCTATTAAACATTTTCTCAGGTGGTGGTTTGGCTAACCTATCTATCGTGATGCTGGGTGTGGGGCCTTTTATTACTTCTTCGATTATTCTTCAGCTGATGACAGTCATGTCACCGAAGCTTAAGAGTATGTATACCGAAGAAGGGGAGGCTGGACGTGCTCGCTTTACACAATATGGTCGCTTACTCACTTTACCACTAGCAGTCTTGCAAGGATTTGGCTTTTTAACTCTTTTGCAAAGCCAGGGTGTCATTACTGGTTTATCCGCTTTTGATTTTGCGGTTAATGTAGTATTGATTGTAGCTGGTTCAATTATGCTGATGTGGATTGGTGAACTAGTAACTGAGTATGGTATTGGAAACGGAGTTTCGATTCTGATTTTTGCTGGTATCGTAGCGTCTTTACCATCAACTCTAAGCCAACTACTCTTTACCTTTGATCCTTCCAAGTTACCACTTTTTATTGGTTTTGCGTTTATCGCTTTAGCCATTATCTTCGCAGTAGTGTTTATGACTGAAGCAGAAAGACCGGTGCCAATTACTTACGCTAAGCAAAGTCGAGGTGGTACCACATATGGTGGTAGCTCATCCTATTTACCACTGCGTCTTAATCAGGCTGGAGTTATTCCTATTATTTTTGCTTTATCAATTCTACTGTTCCCACAGATGGTGCTAAATATCCTTACGGCCTTTGATTTACCATGGGTAGCTGGAGCGACGGAAACGGTTAACGCTTTATTAGCAAATCAATTACTTTACGGTGGAGTTTATTTCCTCTTAGTCTTCCTCTTTACCTTCTTCTACACCGCGGTAACATTCGATCCTGATGCTATTGCCAAGAACTTGCAACGAAACGGTGCTTATATTCCTGGTATTCGTCCAGGCGATCATACCTCGGAGTACCTAGGTAACCTCATCACTCGTTTGACATTAGTGGGGGCTGGTTTCCTTGGTGTAATTGCAGTCTTACCGATTGGTATGCAAATGGCGACCGGTATCGCAGCGCTAGCAATCGGCGGTACAGCGGTATTGATTGTGGTGTCAGTAGTGTTGGACATGATTAGAAGAATCGATGCTCAATTATCTCTAAGAGAGTACTAAAATATCATCTTCAATATTAATACAAAAAATCGCCAGGTGGCGATTTTTTGTATTAATATTGATTTTTGAACGAGTAGCCTAAAGGGACAGTGCTAGTTTCCTGTTTCCAGGTGTCGGTCTTTAACCAACGGCGATAAACATCAAACACCGTCAGTGCTACTGTCTGAGGACTATGTCTTGAGGTGTCAATCACCAAATCAAAATGGGAAAGATTATAAGGATCTACATTGTAGAGATTTTTGAATCGGTCTTGTTCGGTATCCATGCGCGTTCTTACTTGTTTAGCCACTAAATCAAGCGAATCAACTTTTTCGCCACTTTTAAGGCGCATATTGTTACTAACGGCGTCTTTGTAAATACGGACAGTTGCTACCTGGATATCCAGATCTAGGTATACCTTAAAGGATTCAGGTATCCAATAAAATCCTAAACGCGAGTCAATCACTACGTCTTTTTTGTTGCGGAAGTTGCGAAGATATTCGTCAATTTTGGTATCGAGAGAATAGTCGGCTAAAGCTTGTTGATTATACTCACTCAGAGTCATGTCATGGCGTTGGAGAATGGTTCGTACCATGTCACCAGAAGAGTGACGAGTATAACCAAGTAAGTCGGCCACCTTGTCAGCTGTTGATGATTTACCACTACCTGGTTTACCAGAAATCGTAATAATGTGTTTTCTATCCATCGTAATAGCATAACATAACTGGTTGCGGTGACTGCCAAAACCTGGTACCCTCGATGAGTTATGGACAATAAAACCAAATACAAAAGTATTGTTTTGATGGGAAAGATTGCTTCTGGTAAGGGTACACAAGCCAAAGCAATAATCGCTAATTTTGGTGGAATTTTTTATTCTAATGGCGAAAAGACTCGAACCGCCACCAAGGAAGATAGCAACTTTGGTAGAAAGGTAAAACAGGCGTATGAGGAAGGCTATCTAATGCCAGAATGGTTGGCTTCCTACTGGATGACGCACGCTCTTGTTTCTGAACACGAACATGATCTCATTGTTTTTGAAGCGGTAGCCAAAAAACCTAATGAAGCTGAGATGTTCCATAAAATACATGATTGGTTAGATAGACCGTACATCGTTTTAAATCTTGAGGTCAGTGATGAGGTAGTGAGGGAAAGAAGTGAAGCAAGATCTAGAGACGTGGTAGATACTCATAAATCGGTGGAGAAGCGGCTCGAAGAATATCACCAACACACTGCTTTTTCAGTTGAATTTTTCCGCCAGCAAGGTACTCTAATTGATATTGATGGTTCGTTTACTCCGGAAGTTGTACAAGAAAAGATTTTTAGTTATCTTAAATAAAAAATAATGCATACTCTCAAACCCCACACCATTATATTTATTGGTCCACAAGGTAGTGGCAAAGGCACGCAGATTGAAAAACTTAAAACTGTTTTAGAAAAAGATGACGAACGTCGTCGTGTGGTTGATATTCAAACTGGTAGACGTTTCCGTTCACTTGCGGCCAAACAAGAGACTTTTGCTGAAGATAAAGTGGCCGAGACACTCAATGCTGGTTCGCTTCAACCAGACTTCCTCTCAGCAGTTCTTTGGGGGCAGGCGATGGTAGATCAGCTAGATCCTAAAAGTCATCTTTTGATTGATGGTTTTCCACGTACGGTGGCTCAAATTGCTGATCTTGAAGACGCGATGTACTTTTTTGAACGAGGAGTGATTGATGTGATAAACCTAGTTACACCCGAGGAGGTGGTAAGGGATCGTATGTACAGTCGTGCCCGGGCTGATGATACAGATGCTTCAATTGAAGAACGTTTGCGTTGGTATCGGGAAGATACTTTGCCAGTGATTGAATATTATAAAAAAAGACCAAATACTGTCGTTCACCATATCGATGGTACAAAAAATATTGATGAGGTGCACGAACAAATTCTCAATACTCTTAATTTACACGTATAATGATTACCAAAAAAACTCCAGCGGAGATAGAAATATTGAAAGAAGCAGGTTCGTATTTGGCGAAGATTTTGAAGGAGTTGTCTAAGGTGTCCGTCGCTGGTAACACCACTCTAGATATTGATGATCGGGCTATGGAACTTTGTGAGGAGTTGGGGGTGGAGCCGGTGCTTTTAGGTTACCATCCAAGTTTTGCTGAGTACCCATATCCAGCCGCTGTATGTGTGTCGGTTAATGAATGCGTTCAGCATGGTATTCCTAGCGAGAAAGTGATACTTAAAGAGGGTGACGTAGTTAATATAGATATGTCTATCGCTTATCAAGACATGATAGTCGATAGTGGTATTACTGTCGGGGTGGGTGAGATATCTAATGAAGCGCGCACCCTTCTAGCAACTACACAAGAGGCCTTAGCACTAGGAATTAAAGCTGCTAAGCCTGGTAATCGTATTGGTGATATAAGTGCCACTATCCAGCAGTTTATTGAGTCTCGCGGTCTATCAGTGGTCGAGGTGCTTTGTGGTCATGGGGTAGGGTACGCGGTTCATGAAGAGCCAACTATTCCTAATTTCGGTAAAGCGGGTACGGGGCCACTGATTGAAGTGGGACATGTTTACGCCATTGAACCGATTGTTAATATTGGTAAGGCAGAGGTTTATTTTGATGATGAGGGTGATGGTTATAGTGTCTATACTAAAGATGGTTCTTGGTCAGCCCACTTTGAACATACAGTAGCGATTACTGAAAAAGGTCCGGTTATTTTGACTAAATAGTTTGTATGACTCTGTGGAGGCTTAGCCTCCACAGAGTAGTGTTGTCCTACAAAGGGTGGCCCTTTGTATATTTAGTACCTTTTGGGTTTTGGTAAGACATAAGCTACGCTTGAATAAAGCCATTATAACGGCTATACTGCCGACATAATTGTAAGTATTTGTTATGAAAAAACACCCACATCAAGAGCGTTCCTTAGTTCTTTTAAAGCCAGACGCAGTACAACGAAGTTTGGTTGGAGAAATTACTAAGCGATTTGAGCAGACAGGTCTCAAGATTAGTGCCATGAAGATGATGGTGGCGACTGAGGATCAACTTCTTTCCCACTACAATAAATCTGATGATTGGTATGAACGAAAAGGTAAAGGGGTGGTAGAAGAGTTAAAAAGTCAGGGTAAAGAAATAGACCGGGAACCAATTGAATATGGGAAAGATATCATTCGCACCATTGTTACCTACATGACGGCTGCCCCAGTTGTAGCTTTGGTACTGGAAGGTAATAAAGCTGTCTCTGTGGTGACTAAAATTGTTGGTTCTACCGAACCGGCTACTTCTGACATTGGTACAATCCGTTCAGATTACACTTTGGATTCTTATTCTCATGCTACCTATGAAAATCGAGCCGTTCGCAACCTAGTACATCAGTCAGAGTCGCCAGAGGAAGCTGAAAGAGAAATAAAAATTTGGTTTAATGAGTCTGAGATTATGAAATACGTAACGGCCCAAGAACGAATTCTTTACGATGTAAATTTTGATGGTATTCCTGAATAAAAAAACTACCCAAGAATTTTTTTTGTGTTAGTATATTTAAGGAACCACGTTACGTATGTTCCGATTAAAAATAACTATGCCGGGCTGCCAGCAGTCGTAAGAGACCATGAGAACCTTTACCGGATTTCAGACATCACTTAGAAATGGTGCCCACCTGGGATTTCCAGGAGCATACGTTGTGGTTCCCTTTGAAAAAACACCTCTCGCAGGTGTTTTTTCATGTTAGGATATTGATATGAAATTACTTTTTTCTGGAATTGGTCTACTTTTATCTTGGAGTCTTTTTGTGACCGTTCACCTTTATTTCCTTCACTTTTTTCTTTATTGGCATTTAGATTGGCTGGACACATTGATGCATATTTGGGGGGGGATGCTTTTGGTGACCTCGTGGTATGAGTTAAAGCGACTTAAAGTATTTGCGCCATTAGTTTCAAAGGCCTGGTGGCACCCGTTACTTTTTTTGCTACTGGTAATAGTGTTTTGGGAGGTGTTTAAGTATTTGATTGCTGATGTAGTGAGTCAGAATTATGAACTTGATACAGTAATTGATTTAGGTGCTGGTTTGTTTGGGGGGTTAATTACTTTTTATTGGTTTAGTCGTGGTGAAGTTAAATAATTCTATGAAATCGACACTTGGTTTTTATGGTGGGGTTGGATCAGTTACGGGAGCAAATTTTATGCTAGATACTGGCAAAGCGTCTATATTGGTCGATTGTGGTTTAGTCCAAGGTGATCGCTTTGCCGCCACAAAAAACGCTGAGCCTTTTGTCTATGACCCAGCCACGGTGGACTACTTATTGATTACTCATGCGCACGCTGATCATATCGGTCGTATCCCCAAGTTGGTGAAAGATGGTTTTACTGGTGATATATATAGCACCACCGCCACAAAGGATCTGGCTAGTGTGATGCTCGTAGATGCCCTCAAGGTGATGGAGTATGAAGCCAGGCGTTATGGTTATGAGCCACTCTATGATGAGGGTCATATCATGGCCGCTCTTTCAAAGTGGAAGACCGTCTCATACGAAGAAAAATTCAAGCTCAAAGATGATATTACTGTCTGGTATACGGATGCCGGACACATTCTTGGTTCAGGCATGATTCATCTCACTCGTGGTAATAGAAAGATTGTCTTTACTGGTGATATTGGTAATGTCCCACAGCCACTTTTGCGGGCACCGGTTATTCCGCAAGATTACGATTATTTGGTGATGGAAAGTGTTTATGGTGACCGCTTACATGAACAAGTAGCGGAGCGCACTGCTCTTTTGCAATCCTATATTGAAGAAGCGCAAGCTAAGGGTGGGACACTGATTATTCCGGCTTTCTCACTGGAAAGAACTCAAGCGATGCTCTATGAGATCAATAATTTGGTCGAATCTGGCAAAGTTAAGCCCTTGCCTGTTTTCCTAGATTCACCACTAGCTATAACTGTCACTGGTATTTATCGACAATACATTAATTACCTACGACCAGAAATCCAAAACCAGATAAATGAGGGAGATGATATTTTTGATTTTAAAGGCCTGCAGTTTACCGGCAGTATTGATGATTCAAAAGCTATCAGTACCGAAAAAGGTGCCAAGATAATTATTGCTGGCTCAGGTATGAGTCATGGTGGTAGGATTCGCCGACACGAACAAGAATTTCTTGATGAAACTAACACCACGTTACTCTTAGTCGGTTATCAATCAGTCGGTAGTGTGGGACGTCTTCTCCAGGATGGAGCTAAGACCGTCATTATCGATGGTGAGAAAGTAAAAGTAAAAGCTAAGATTGCCATGATTCAAGGTTACTCAGGCCATGCTGATAGAGACCAACTAATCGAGCTAGTTGCCAATGGTGGTGCTAAAGCCAAGCAAGTGTTTGTGACAATGGGGGAGGAACGTTCCTCCCTCTTCCTAACCCAACGCCTACGCGATTACTTAGGGCTCAATGCCGTGGCTCCAGAAGAGAACCAGGAAGTAGAGATAGAGTTTTAGTACCAAAAAGCACCGTCCCTAAAGGGACGGTGCTTTTTGAATTATTTGACGGATTCAACTAGCCTTCCGAAGGCTTCTGGGCGGTCTTTAGCCAAAGTTGCTAGGACCTTGCGGTCGATTTCAATATTCTTAACTTTTAGAGTATTGATGAAGCGACTGTACTTGAGACCAAAAGCCATTAAAGCGGCGTTGATTCGTACGGTCCAAAGACGACGGAAATCATTCTTCTTGTCCTTGCGGTGAGCAAAGGCGTGAAGTTGAGCGTGGTAGATTGCTTCGCGCGCCACTCGCTTTTTCTTTGAACGTTGCAGTTTGTACCCCTTTACCTCATCGAGGATATTGCGACGACGTTTTTGCGCCATCAATCCTCCTTTTACGCGTGCCATATGATGTGTATTATTTAAAAATTACTGATAAAGGGATTATGCACCAGTACTTGGTAGGAAGCGACGGGTTATACGCTTACTAAGGGTAAGAAGCTGGGTTCGCTTGCGGCGGAGACGTTGTTGTCCGGTTTGGCGAGCGTTGAAGTGGTTTTGACCAGGCTTACGAGCTACCAGTTTTCCGTTCTTAGTCACCTTGATGCGTTTACTGAATGATTTGTTTGTCTTCATATATAATTTATCTAGCCGTAGCCGAAGTGTCGCAACTATAGCGTATACCGAGCCTTCTGGCAAGTGTTTTCCATTGTTTTATACCATGCCGTCCTCTAGGAGGTCGTCGAGGTTCTTTTTCTTCGATTTTTGGGTTGTTTCTAGGATTTTTTTTGGTTTTTCATCAATTATTTTCTTGGGTCCACCTTTAGCGGTCAAAGTCGCTTTGGTTCCGGGTACACGTTCTAATGTAATACTATAGCCTTTGGGGCTTTTCTTCATTTCGTCCGCTATTTTGTATTCGGTTGGGATAATTTTAAGGAAACGATCAAGTCTCTCCTTAAGAAAGCTTTGCTCCATATATTTGTAGCGACCCCAAAGGAAAAGGTCTACCTTGACTCGGTGTCCTTCCTCTAGCCATTCTGCAGTGCGACGAGCTTTTAGTTGCTGATCATGGTCACCAGTACCGATTTTAACTTGAACGCCTTTGGTTTCCGTGACATGTGACTTGGCTTTCATCTCACTGGCTTTGCGTCCAGCTTGGTAACGGAACTTTCCATAGTCCATGATTTTAGCCACTGGTGGATTGGCTTTAGGGGAAATTTCAATTAAGTCTAGATTAAAAGATTCAGCTACTTTAAGAGCGTCAACTAGTGATAGTTGGCCTAGATTTTCACCCTCTGGTCCAACCACGCGTAATTCAGTCGCTCTAATAGCATGGTTGATTCTGGTCTTGATGTTTTTATCCGCAATATATGGTTTCTGCAAGAAAGTGGGTCTTAAGTTATAAAATTTAATTTGAGTGATGCCAAATGATTGCTACAATCCCCAACGTTTGGCAACTATTGGTAACCAAAATTTACCATAGATTGCGTATTTAGCAACCCATAGTTTGTATGATAGGGGAATAACATAGCAAGTTATTTTACTTATTAACCAGTACTGTTTGAAGTATGTGTCCATGAACTTATTTCACGTAATATTTTAAAGTAAAAAATTACGTAAGCTATAAGTTTAGTTAAGAACTGTATACATAACTATTGGTATTATCATGACAGGTGATACAATGTTGAACATATGTCTAGTGATAGTAGTGAAAAAAACGAAGCTCCAAAGCGTGCACCACGCCGACGAGTAGCTAAACCCAAAACCGTTTCGGTTGTGGCGGATACACCAGTGTCAGCTTCTCGTCGCAAGTCCCCCACTACTTTACCAACTAGTAGTAATAGTATGAATTCACATCGGAAAGTTAGCCCAAAAAAGTATGTAGCACTAGGTCTTATGATTTCCGGTTTGGCCATAGCTACCTTTATTGGGTATTCTGATAAAGGTCAGATTGATATTACTGCGGTGATTTCTGAGAGAAATTCCAAACTGACTGCTGGTGTGTCAGGTAATGAAGGAATTAATACTACGAACGTTACTGTGCCGGTACAAAATACCTCAAATCTGCCCGATGGTGGCTTGGTCGGTAGTACCGAACCTGCTTCAGTACCACTTCCGCCCATAGTTGAAACTGCCACGACTAGCACTACGACGGCCAGTTCAACCGAAGAAGGTAGCGAATCAGCTACCATTGAAGAAGGAGTTACAGAGCCAACGAACGAAACATCTGTAGTCGAAACTATTTCGCTCTAACTTACTTTCATTTATCTAAACAGGGTGCACAACGACACACGTCTTTTCCAATCAGTTGATCAAAATACATTTTCCCGTAGTTGTAAGTAAGTTCTTCTCCGACTTTAATAGCGTGCTTGGCGTAGATGAATATTTGTGTTTCGTCCTCGCTTAGTTCCGGGTAACAGTTTGGTTTGCACGAGTGATTTAAATACCGAGCGGTATTTTCGCGGCCCTTACCATCAACAGTCCAGTTATCATTAAGTTCAAATAAATATTTTCCACCCCGATGATTAGCCTCTTCTTCTGTTATTCTTTCGCCAGTGTACTCAATGATTAGTTCGCCTTTTTTATATTCGGCTACGGCAAAAAGACCAAGTCCAGCGGAAGATTTTTTTACCGCATATTTTTTAGTTGTTTCCATATGGGGGAGAGTATAGCAATTTGTGATTAGATATAAAAAGAAACGGTGTGTAGAGTAATTGTGCAGGTAAATTTTCGATTGAAAATTTACCTGCACAGTCAGCATCTATATTTTGTTCAAAACAAAATTGTTTTGAACAGGTCAATGATAAATTTATCAGAAGTTTTGTTATCATGGTGGGGTATGCAAAATGCTCTTTCAAAATATATTCGTGCCACCGATTATTTGTCCGCTGCCCAGATTTATTTACGAGGTAATTTTTTATTATCTGAACCGCTTAAGCGGGAACATATTAAACCTAGGCTTTTAGGGCACTGGGGCACTTGCCCGGGTGTAAACTTTACTTACGCTCATATTAATCGCGCTATTATCGAGCACGACCTCAATATGATGTTTGTACTTGGACCGGGTCATGGTTTTCCAGCCATTCAATCCAACCTCTTTTTGGAAGGAACTTTGAGTAAATTTTACCCTAATCTCCCACAGAACGGTGTTGGCTTAGCAGAGCTTGCAAGGAGCTTTAGTTGGCCTTATGGCTTCCCTAGTCATAGCAATCCTGAAGCCCCAGGAGTGATTTTAGAAGGAGGGGAACTTGGATACGCACTAGCTACTTCCTACGGTGCAGTGCTAGATAACCCTGATTTGATTGTGACCTGTCTTATTGGTGACGGCGAAGCTGAAACGGGGCCAACTGCTACTGCTTGGCACATCACTAAACTCTTAGACCCAGGTAAGAATGGAGCAGTATTACCGATCCTGCATCTTAATGGCTATAAGATTTCTGGCCCGACACTTTATGGTCGTATGAATGACGAGGAGTTAACATCACTCTTTCGGGGTTATGGTTATGAGCCACATTTTGTAGACGCTTACCAAAGTGAAGATGTTCATGCCGATATGATAAAACATATTGACGAAGCCATTGCCTCCATTCGTTTTACTCAACACTGCGCGCGTGAGGGAAGTTTGCATGAAAATCCGCGCTGGCCAATGATTATTTTACGTACCCCAAAAGGTTGGCATAGTATCAAGCAAATTCGAGAGAAGAAAATTGAGGATAATCATTATTCACACCAAGTAATAGCTGAAAATTGTCTACATGACGATGAAGAATTTCGTTTACTCGAAGAATGGCTACGCTCGTATCGCTTTAATGAAATATTTGATGGTGAAAAATTTGACGATGAAATCATGTCGCTTGTGCCACGCGAAGGCAGGAAGATGGGTAGTAACCTACACGCTCATGGCGGCGAACCACACTTCAAGCCTTTGATACTACCAGAACTTACTGACTACACTATTCGTGGTACCTGCAATTTAGATGATCCGATTTGTGGTGAGGTTAGTAGTATGGAAAAGATTGGTGCTTACTTGCGTGATACTATGAAGCTAAATGAAGGCAACCGCAACTTGCGTCTTTTTTCTCCGGATGAAACCTATTCCAATAAATTGCAAGCAGTTTTTGATTACACCGATCGTGTCTTTGTTTGGCCCCACAAAGAATGGGACAAAGATTTAGCTTGGGATGGGCGAGTGGTAGAGATGTTGTCCGAGCACAGTTTACAGGGTCTAATTCAGGGTTATATTTTAACTGGCCGGCACGGTATTTTTGCTTCCTATGAGGCCTTTGTTCAGATAGTGGCTAGTATGGCCGATCAGTACGCTAAGTTCCTCAAAATCGCTCGTAGCGTCTCTTGGCGTGGTCTCATCCCGTCACTCAACTATATTTTGACTTCAACCGGTTGGCGCCAAGAGCATAATGGCTTTTCACACCAGAACCCTGGTTTTATTGATGGTGTGTTGCAACGGCAAGGATGCTTCACTAACGTCTATTTCCCAGCTGATGCTAATATTGCTCTGGCTACTTTCAAGCGAATGCTACAAAGTACCCGTGAGATAAACGTTTTGGTGGGTGAAAAAAGACCACTACCGATTTGGCGTACACAATCTGAAGCGGAAAAAGATGTACAGGATGGATTGTCGATTTGGGAATTTGCCAGTGACGCTGATCCGCATATGGTGTTTGTTGCGGCGGGTGATTATCCAACCCAGGAAGTATTGGCCGCTATCAGTATTGTAAGACGTGAATTGCCAAAGTTACGTATGCGCTTTATAAACATCACGTCACTTTCGGCCTTGGGTATCGGCAATTCACAGTGTCGTGTGTTAGAGAAATCGTTTGAAGAATATTTCACCCCCGATAAACCAATTGTTGTAAACTTCCACGGCTATCCACAGACAATGAAGCAGGTTCTGTTTGATTATGGTTGTAATTCAGAGCGAGTAAAGGTACATGGATATGAAGAAATTGGTTCAACCACGACTGCCTTTGATATGATGATACGTAATAAGGTTGATCGTTTCCACCTAGCACAAGAAGCCTTCCGCTGCGCAATTGAGGCTGGTGTGGCCGATGAAGCCACGGTTAAGCAACTGATTGTTAAACATGAAGCTTTTCTTGCTAAACACCAGGAATACATCATTGAAAATGGTGATGATCCAATTGATATTACAAACTGGATATGGGAATCACGCTCGTAGTCAATCCTGGATCTTCATCCAAAAAATACGCGTTATATTCTAATCGAACGCTACAGCTAAATGCGTATATTGAGCGTACCAAAGAGGGCTTTGAAATGTGTACCTCTGTTGGTGGAATCCAGCAAGATAATTGCGAACTGGTTCCCAATCAGGGCTATCATGATAGTCTTAATAATTTTATCAAACGGGCTAAAAGTGAGGGCTTTATTCATGCCAATAGTGATATTATAAAAGTGGCTATTAGAGTAGTGGCACCTGGCGTCTTCTTTCAAAGCCACCGCCAAATTGATGAGGTGTTTATTAAAAGGTTGAAAGCATGCTCCAACTTAGCCCCCCTCCACGTACCTCATATTGAGCATGAGTTACAAGCTTTGGCGATGGCTTTGTCTTCAGCTAAACTTGTATCGATATCAGACAGTGCCTTCCATAAAACTATGCCCGAGCTCGCTCGGCTATATAGCTTACCGAAAAAAGACTATGAAGAGTTTGATCTTTATCGTTTTGGTTATCATGGCTTGTCAGTTGCTTCGACCGTGCGGAGACTTCATGCTGTAACTGGTAGTGATCCTAAGCGGGCGATTGTTTGCCATCTTGGTAATGGAGTAAGTGTTACTGCTCTTAAGAATGGTGAGAGTATTGAGACCACCATGGGCTACGCTCCCGGTAGTGGATTAATTATGGGGAGTCGGGCCGGGGATGTGGACGTGGGCGCACTTTTGGTCTTGATGCAATACCGCAACCTTAAGCCGGTTGATACCCAAACCTATATTCAGACTTACGGTGGATTGAAAGGAATTGCCGGTGAAGCTGATTTGCGTTTTTTACTGGAGCGTCGAGCGAAAGGGGATAAATCCGCCACATTAGCCATTGCTAGTTTTGTTTATCAAATACGAAAAGCAATTGGGGCACAGATGTTTATCTTGGGTGGAGTTGATACTATTGTGTTTACTGCGACAGCGGGAGAAAGAAGTTATTTATTGCGGTCTTTGATTATGGAAAACTTGGAGGATTTAGGAATTTTGATTGATCCTGATAAAAATGAAGCTTGTGTTAGTCGTGATGGAGTAATTAGTGATTTTACTTCAAAGATTAAAGTAGCAGTTATAAAGACTGATGAATCCGCTGAAATATTATATGCTAGTGAGGAAGTTGAGTAGTTGGTTATTTTTGTTTTGTATAAGTAGGTTAAATAAACATGTTAGACTAATTGTCTATGGGATTTTTTAGTTCAGACACACCTAAACGTGTCACCAAGGAAGAGTGGAAGGAAATCAGAAGTAATTTATACGGTAAGTTAGATGAGCGAGAAAGGGAAGAATTAGAAAAGTTTTTCCGCGCCGATCTCGATGAGTTGGGTATCGAGCAAGGTATCTCTAGAGCGGAGTTTGAAGCCAGTATGACTTGGCTTAAAGTCAATATGAAGAAGCATGCGTTTGAAGAAACTGATTTAGTCGAAATCGCTAAGTATTTTGAAGATCATCTAAAAGATTAAATAAAAACATCCCCTTCTTGCGAGGGGGATGTTTGCTTCGGAGGACCCTAGGACCCTAGTTAGCGTCGGCTTAGTATCTGCCAACCACGAGGATTTCTGAAACGTTCAGTGCGAATGGTGATGACCAAGAACTGCTGTGCTTTCGGAGAGCGCCGGTTGCGCTTTGGGTAAAATGGGCGTTGCCCCACGACGAGGATACCCTGGTCGCAAAGAGAGTTCAAGGTGTCGTCTCTCTTTGCGCGAGGAACCTTTATTTGAATCTCCTTCACGACCATCTCCCGTTGAAGCGGATACCCATTTACCCGCTTTTGTAGCCATTAATTTAGCATGGGTTTAATTGCAAAAGCAACTAATTTAGTATAGTCATCAATAAAATCGATTTTGTCTACGCCTAAAAGTTATAATGTACGTCTTTAAAATTAGTTATTTTGCCTTTAGCGTCTACCTTTATTCCTTCTAGTTTATATAGGGTGCGACGTTTTTTTTCAAGGTCTGGTGCGAGCCAGACCCGGCCTCCAGCATAGACGATACGGTGCCAAGGGATAGCGCGTTGGTTTTGAGCTTTACTTAAAATACTAGAGATACTGCGCGAAGCCATTGCTCCGCCACCAGCCGCACTAGCTAAGTCACCGTATGTTACTACTTTTCCTTTGGGTATAGATAGAGCCAGTTCGTAGACAATTTGGGAAAAAGGGGACATGAGATAAATATTAAGAGGTGAGATAGTTAGATGAACTACTATAAGTCTATTAAAGAATATATAACCGCGCAACCAAAACCAGTCCAACCGATTTTAAAGGAAATTGTTCAGCAATTACCGCAAAGCCGTCATAGGCTCTGTAGAGGGAGTGACTTCGGGGTGCACTATCTTCGCCATCATAGAGCCATAACCCTTCAGGATAAATGATGAGGACATCACCTCTTGAAAGGAGAGCTACAGAAGAACGTATAAGTTCAACTAATCCATTACGGTCAACTTCGCCTGCGTTTTCATGGTCAATAATTTCTTGGTACTTCTGGCGTACAAACTGGTCAGGGACACGGTCTAGAAGTACTTGTTTTTCTTCTGGCGATAGGTGGGCGAGGCTGTCAGGTGAAGTAAGTCCACGAATGGCTCTAACGCCTAGTCCACGTATTGGATGCTCGCCATGAACTTTTTCTGAAGCGATAACGTGAGCATCGTAGTTTTTAAGAGTTGCTAGTAGTATCTCGGTCTCCTTAAGGTTGAAGTGATTAGCAACCACGATGAATGGTCCTTTTTCAGGCAAGTTTTCCATCCCTTCAATGTCAGCTTGTCTGGCATACATCAATTCTAGACCAGCTGAAATAATCAAGTTCACCTTCTTTTGTGAACGCATACCTTCAGGCAAGTGCTTTTTCTTGAAAGGCCTTAATTTTGGCTTCCTGTCCTACTGGATTGGTAAATTTCTCCGTAAAGTCTGTGTAGTATATCAAAAAACAAGAAAGTTTCCCTTGCGAGTAAACTTCCATGTTGTTCCATATTCTTCTGCATACTTCTATGTCGGTGGAGATGGCGAGAATTGAACTCGCGTCCGAATCAGTTACTCAAGGTGAATCTACAGTGTGTAGTTACTTCTTTGGTTTAAAGTTCTTGTCTTGAGAAGAAACAAAACAACAAGGACTCGAGTTGTTACAATCTTGATCATTCATGACAACGGCAGAAATGACCACAGTCTCGTGTTTATTCTACAATCGTGCCGTATGAGGCGTTTTAACACGACCGCATCGCTCCGGGTCTCGACGAATGGTTACGCGAGAGCGGGAGCGAATCCAAACGCGTTAGCGTAAGGACTTGGTATTGCTTTGTTTGCAAATACAAGGTGGAACCTTTTAACGAATTGATTCCAATTTCGACACTGCACACACTTGGGTAGGCTAACCGTCGATGCCTAGCATCCCCAGAAAACGCCGGGGGCGTTTTCTGGTTGAGTGCAATACGCACTCAACCCTATGAAAGACTTTCTCTTCTCGCGTCCAGCTGTTTTGAGCCGGGGGCGTTTTCTGGTTGGGTGCAATAGGCACTCAACATTATAGAGAAAGTTCTCTACTTACATCCAGTAATTTTTGCTGGGTAATATTAGAGTGGGAAGCGACATGCTTCCGGCGCTTTCTGGGAACGATGTGTAGTATTTATGACGTAGTATAGGCTTGATACTTACAGCTACTCATTGGCTCTTCATTATTCTATCAATATCTCGCTTACTGTCACGCGTTTTTAGAGTTTCGCGTTTGTCGGCTTTCTTTTTTCCGCGGGCGATACCGATAGAAAGCTTTAAATGACGTTTATAATTATACCACTTAATTGCCACGATTGTCAATCCTTGCTGTTCGCTGCTACGTTCTAGAAGGGCTAGCTGTTTTTTGTTTAAAAGTAGCTTACGGGCTCGGTCTGGCACGTAGTTCTTGGGTGTATTTAGGGTTTGGTAGGGACTAATAGTTGCGTTCACTAAGTAGGCTTCACCGCCACGAATAGTAACGTAAGCACCGTTTAGTGAAGCCTTATTGGCTCGTACTGCCTTTACTTCATGACCAAATAAAACCACCCCGGCTTCAAAAGTCTCGAGGATTTCGTAATCAAAGTAAGCTTTTTTGTTGGTGATGTAATCTTTCATGAAGATTCATATACTATAGAGGCTATCAGTGATATCGGCAAACTATAGGCTAGCTGGTTATAAAACCTTAGAATAAGATAAAAGCTCGTAATATTCCTGTTTTTTTGTATAATGGCACACACTATGTCAAAACCAGAAAATGAAGTTAATAAGGAAGTTAAAACGACGGAAGAGGTAAAGCCAGAAGATACGGTTAAGAAAGAATCAACTGAAAAAACTCCAGATAAAAAGAATGGTAATCATTTACCAACTTTCAAGGAGGTGCGCCAGCACGTTCCGATTGGTCCAGGAAATTTTTGGAATAATATGTTATCAACCGTAATGTTATTGGTCTTCATTACGTTAGCTTTTAGTTATTTAACCGAAAACCAACAAAAACCCGAACAACTTTCGATTTCGGAAGTGGTACGCCAAGTCCAGGCTGGCGAGGTAAAAGAAATTGTTGTTCGAGGTAGCCAATTAGAAATTAATTACAATGACGAGACTAAGACCCCGGCCGAAGCCAAGCGTGAGACTGATGCCTCTGTATCAGATTCATTGATAAATTTTGGTGTGACGCCAGAACAAATGCAAAGCATTAAGATTGATGTGCAACGTGAGACTGGTTTTAGTTATTGGTTTGGTCAGTTTGCGCCATTTTTATTCCCGCTACTATTTTTAGGTTTAATCATTTGGTTTTTCACTCGTTCGGTGAAAGGAGCAGGAATGCAAGCTTTGAATTTTGGTTCTAGTAAAGCGCGAATGATTGATCCAAATGATACCAATCAAAAGGTTACTTTCAAGGATGTCGCGGGTGCTAAAGAAGCCAAGCAAGAACTTGAAGAAATTGTTGATTTCCTTAAGAACCCAAAGAAGTTTATTGATATCGGAGCTGAAATCCCTAAAGGTGTCATCATGATGGGGGCACCGGGTACGGGAAAGACATTATTGGCTCGAGCGGTAGCAGGTGAGGCGGGGGTACCGTTTTTCTCAATTTCTGGTTCGGAGTTTGTGGAGATGTTTGTTGGTGTTGGTGCTTCACGAGTACGGGACTTATTTTCGATGGCCAAAAAATCAGCACCAGCGATTATTTTTGTCGATGAAATTGATGCGGTCGGACGGGTACGTGGTACTGGAGTTGGGGGAGGGAATGATGAGCGTGAGCAAACACTGAATCAAATTTTAGTGGAGATGGATGGTTTTGAGCCGAACGCTAAAGTGATTGTGATGGCGGCCACTAATCGTCCAGACGTTTTAGATCCGGCCTTACTTCGACCAGGAAGATTTGATCGTCGAGTCACAATAGATCTGCCAGACCGAAAAGATCGCGAAGAAATTCTCAAAATACATTCACGCAAAAAGCCTCTCCAGGATGATGTAAATCTAGAAATTGTGGCAATGCGGACACCTGGTTTTTCTGGCGCTGATCTGTATTCCCTCATGAATGAAGCGGCTATTTTAGCGGCACGTGAACTGCGAAAGAAAGTCGGTCAGTTTGACGTTATTCGTTCAATTGAGAAAGTGATGTTAGGGCCAGAACGAAAAAGTCATGTTCTGAGTAAACGAGAGAAACTGATAACCGCTTATCATGAAGTCGGACATGCATTAGTGGCTTCGGTCTTGCCTTACGCTGATCCTGTTCAAAAGATTTCTGTAATTTCTCGTGGCCGGGCGGCGGGGTACACTCTGAAATTACCTGATGAAGATAGACGGATGCACACCAAGAAAGAGTTCTTAGACGATATTGCTATGACTTTGGGTGGTTATGTAACAGAAGAAATGGTTTTTGGTGACTTATCAACCGGACCAAGTAATGATCTGCAGGTAATTGCTAATATTGCTCGCGACATGGTAACTAAGTATGGTATGAGTTCACTAGGGCCAGTGGCACTAGAGGGGAATGGGGGACGAATGATTGGTGGGGGACAAAGTGAGGACAGGGGTTATTCACCACAAGTAGCTAAGGCAATAGATGATGAGGTGGCTAGGATTATTGATGAAGCTAAGACTAAGGCGAGGGATATTTTGACCAAGTATCGCAAGGCGTTAGACGTCATTTCAATGCGTTTGGCTGAAGTAGAAACTTTAGAGCGAGAAGAGTATGAAGCCTTACTTAAACGTGAAGGGGTAGAGATTCAGGATGCCTACAAAAAGCAACGTGAAGAGGACGCGCTAGTGGCTGATCCAACCAAGATTTTGGAGAAATAGTTTTTTTGATAGTCCGTGGAGTTTACTGACAGGTTTAATTTATCAGGTTTTATTGTGAAGCGCACTTTATAAAGTTGAACCGGTTGTTAAATAAGTGTTTGCGTAGTTTGGCAATGGGTTAATAAGACGGCATTTTTCGGGTACTATTAATCCATCCTCTAAATATATGATTCGATTACAATATTCTACATACTCTGATTCATGAGTAACCATAACAATAGTTTGTCCTTTATTGTGCAGGTCATGTAGCAGTTCAATAATGTCGTGTCCAGATATACTATCTAGATTGGCTGTCGGTTCATCAGCAAAAATAATTTTTGGTTTACCAGCCACTGCTCTAGCAATAGCGACTCGTTGTTGCTCACCACCTGAGAGTTGGCTCGGTAGATTAGTGTCCCTATTAATAAGACCAACTGATGTAAGAGCTGTTTGTGCTTTTGTTTTGGCTGTCTGCCAGTCTAATCCGCGCATCAATAGTGGCAGGAGTACATTTTCTTCAGCACTGAGGTCTGGTATCAACGCATAATCCTGAAAAATATAACCGAGTGTAAATAATCGAAAGTTGACCAGTTCAGTTTCAGAAAAATCTGCAATATTTTTACCCTCAATATAAATTTCGCCTGATGTTGGTTTATCAAGAGCTGAAAGTTGATAGAGAAGAGTAGATTTTCCAGCACCGGATTTACCCATAATAGCTAAAAATTCACCATCGTGAACTTCAATATTAATACCTCGCAAAACTTCGGTAACTAGTTCGTCTTTCCCGTATGATTTAGTTATATTTATACCGGTTATACTTTTCATAGTTAATTTATTTACGACCCAGGATAGAATCTAAGGTATTTTGTTTTGTTATCATCCAAGCCGGTACAAAACCAGCAATAACGGTTACTGTTACAAGGGCAATGGAACGCAAAAACATACCATTTAAGCTAATACTAAGTGAAGCTTTGGAGAAGGGGAAATCGATAGGATTTTGCTGGAAATATGGCAATAAAATATAGTAAGTAATTAAAATACCTATACCCGAACCAATAATTGCGTAAAAAATAGCTTGAGTTATATAAGCAAATTCGATAGTTCGTCTAGTGATACCAATGGCTTTTAGAATACCAATTTGGCGCCTTCTCGAGAGAGCATTAATAAAAATTACAATGAAAATTGTAATTGAGGCTACAATCAAGCCAATTGCTCCAGTAAAAAAACCTAAAATATCAAAAGTTTTTCGTACATCAATTATAAATTTAGGGATATCTTCGGTAAAAGAATTTATTTTACCTAATGATGCCAGGCTACTGTCCCTAATTTTATCCCGAATGACTTTTTCATCGTAGCCCGGTTTTAGTCGGATTGCGATTTGATTGGCGTTATAATCAGCCCGATTAAACATACGTCGAAATTCACGTTCGGGTATGTAGACTCCCACGGAGACCAGGTCGGCCTTAGAGTCAATTATGCCCTTAATGATAAACTCTCGACTCTCTTGACCGACTGTTACTCGCACAGTATCACCAGGGTAAACGTTGTCCAGTGAATTAAATACATCCCCAAATTGTTTTGCGTAGCGATCTATATTGTATTTACCTATTAAGATGTAACCATTTTCTGTTGAGTCAAAATAACTTCCTTCGCCGACAATATTTTCTAGTTCAGTAGTTTCTTTTTCGGCGATAGGATCAATTCCAGTAATATTTACAGCGATGATATTTGGTTCATCACTTAAGCTATGGCGTTCTTTATAATTGGCTTCGATAGTTGCAAGCCCAGTGTAGCGAGGGGAAAATGAGGCAATTTCCGGATAAGTTTTGAGTTCATCAATTAAGCGT
Source organism: Candidatus Elulimicrobium sp. (assembly GCA_020720815.1). Taxonomy (GTDB): domain Bacteria; phylum Patescibacteriota; class Minisyncoccia; order Phycocordibacterales; family UBA918; genus OLB19. The sequence goes on from DYNY01000010.1 coordinate 23,600, forward strand.
TCAGTCTCTTTAATACGAGTTTCATTTTCCAGAGGTAATATGTTTATATCACCTAGTGCTTCGCTACGAACTTGATCAAGGGCACCGTCAACAATTCCAATCAATATACCACTTAAAGCAACTAGATTTAGAAAAGTAAAAAGAATGACAGTAATAATAAGTAAAGTCGTCCAGAGACTAGCTTGCTGTATTTGTCTTAAGCCAAGGAAAAGACCAATTCGTAAATCGCGCATAGATTAAGGTAACACTACTTCCGTGCCTGGTGATAAATTAATTATTTCTACAAGACCATTAGTACCAACCAAACCAGTTATAACTTCTGTTCTTAAGATACTACCGTTTTTTTGTTGCATAACATACGTTTTACCATCTGTTGTTAGTAAAAACCTTTTTGGTAAGGAGTATACATTTAATTTTTCTTGACTCTTAATTTTTATATCAGCATTTAAACCTTCACGAAGCCAGGTAGGATTTGAATCTAACTTTATTAAAGCATCATAGTATGCCACCCCACCAATATCTGAAGATAATGGCGAGATAAATGTAACACCAGCAGAAAATACTTCTGCTGGTGAGGCATCAAATGATACTTTTACTTCATTCCCCACCTTAACTTTTGTGATGTCAATTTCTGGTATTTGGGCCTTAAGGTTATAAGCCCCTTCATAGACTACTGTAACGGTGTGATTGATACTGGTTGACTCACCTACTTTCATGTCGACATTGGTGACTATTCCTGTAAAAGGAGATTTTATAATATAATCTGAAATTCTAGCTTCTTGGGCAGAAAGTTGTGCCGTTGCTTCACGAATGTTTGCCTCAGCCTGGGCGATGGTTTCAGTAGTGGCAGTAGCTAGCAATATTTTTTCTGATTTTTTAGCCAAAATTAGTGCCTCTTCAGCTGACTGTATAGCAGATTTTTCTTGTGTTAGGAGTAAATCGTAGGTATTTCTTAAAGATAAGTAATTCAGACTTCGTGTATTAGGAATAGAGATTAACCAATTACTAGCTTTATATTTTTCGGTGTCAGAAAATTTTATAAAAAGCCCACAATTTCCGAGTGTTTCTGGAACATCAGTATTGGCATTAAATGTTCCATTGCTAAGTCCGCTTAAATAATAAGAAATTCCTGAAGGAGCATTTGAATTATAGATAGACAAGGTGTAGGTACCTTCATCTTCACAAAGATAGTTACCAGAAATCGTGGGAGGAGTGTCGTCGTTTGTGTTGTCTACCGGATAAGCTTGTAAATCATTTGATAGTAAGTTTTTGCGAGCATTTATAATGGCTTGGTTAAAATTTTCTTTAGTATTTATTAGTTCAGTTTCAGCCATTTTTACATTGAATTGAGCTTTGTCTTTTTCTTCTGCGGTGGCACCCCTTACTAACTGTTGTTTAATTTGTTCAAAATATTTTACTTTTTCTACGAGGCTATTATATTCTGCTACTAAGGAGTGATTAGTTATGGTAGCTATTACTTCACCTTCCGCAACAAGTTCTCCTTGTTTTTTATAAATATTTTGAATGGTGCCATTAACCGAAAAACCCAACTTGGCCATTTTGTCGGCTTCAATTTTTCCAGAAACTGTAACCGTCTCCTCTACATTTGAGGATTCTACTATGGCTGTCTCGGAAGTATTCCCTTCAATAATATAAAAAGTTTGATACAAGTACCAACCTCCAATGGCGATTACAATAGTAAAAACTAAGTAAGTCAGAAAATGTCGAGCAAATAGAATACGCATATAGCTATCGAATTATTATAGCAGTTTCAGGTACCACTTTCTTATAGTTACAAACTATAAGTGGTCGTTTTTTACATAAAATCAACTGTTGATAAATTTTATGTAAAAAAGCGCCATCGGATGAAGGTCTTTATAAATGTGTCCGCCAACTTGGACTCGAACCAAGGGCCACAGAGGTATAAGCTCTGCGCTCTACCAACTGAGCTATTGGCGGAAGATTGGTTCGCAAACTATACCGTATTTGGCTAAAGCCGGCAACGAAAACCGAGTGATGGCCAAGCCACCACCCGGTTTTCGTATGTATTGTGGTTCTGTGTAGTAATAAAGAATTAATCCGGAAAATATAAAAAGTGAAAGGGCCCCACGCTGACGTTGCGTTGGGGCCCGTGCCGAAAGCCAAAGCTACGGCGGGTGGATGTGATTGTTCACATCGCCTCCTTGGTTGCGACCGGTGCCACAGCGGTGTGGCGACGTCCAGTCTGTACTTTGCTGCTGGGGTCAAGCCAACCCCAGGGCGATGTTGGCTGAAGGTCGACAAGCCCAGTCAATCCCAATCAGCCGGGGGAAGCGGGCAGACACGGGGCGATCTTTCAGAAATGCCCCGTGTGCCCTAGCGAACGTTGCAGTCATTTAGGACCTGCGACGACGTCCGCAACTCGAGAGACGGCCAGGCGTGGCCCGGGTTCAGGCAACGCCGATGCCTGCGGGCAGGTCCGAGATGGGGTCGACCGGCGAAGAGAAGGTGGAAGCCGCTGTTTTTACGACGGTGGAGGCCACCGGGGGTCCGTGGGTCATGGGGATTCCTCAGGAACAAATTGGTGGGACGTCACCAACAACGGTTAGTAGAGACAGAGTCGCTACTCACTTAAATAGCATAGCATACTTAAAAATATTGTCAAGCTCTTAGAAAGAGTTGATTTGTATAGCAAAAAGCTGGGAAAGGCGAAGCCTTTCCCAGCTTTTAGATAAATGAAGGATTAATTAAAGGTGAAATAATGCTACTCCATATGTAAGGTCTTGCTAATGGTGGCGATTTTTGTGGCGATGATTGGGTGCTTCGTTAGTTCTTGGTCTTCTTCAATAAGACGTTGTGCCTCTTTACGGGCAGCTTCCACCAATTTAATATTTTTTAAGGCTTCCATTCCCAAATCTGATAGTCCCCATTGCTTCAGACCGTAAAGTTCGCCACTACCACGCTGAGTGAGATCATATTCGGCTAATTCAAAACCATTTTTTGCTTGAGTTAAGGCTTTTAGTCTTTCAAGAGTTTTGCCACTTTTGCCAGTGCTATCTTTACTGGTGACGGAAAAGCAGTAGGCTTGGTGAGTACCACGGACGACTCGTCCGCGTAGTTGGTGTAGTTGAGCTAAACCAAAACGCTCTGCTCCTTCGATAATGATGTTGGTGGCATTAGGTACATTAACACCGACTTCTACTACTGAAGTGGCTACCAAAATATCGACTTCATGTTTCATAAACTTTTCCATCACGGTGTCTTTTTCTTTTGGGGTCATTTTGCTATGGAGGATATCAATCCGAGCGTCTTTAAAAATCTGTTCCTTAAGTCTTTGTGCTTCTTGTTTAACCGATTTTAACTGAAGAGCATTTTCTTTAGTGGGGTCTGGTTCATCAATACGCGGGCAGATGACGTAAGCCTGGCGACCAGCTTTTAATTCACTTCGTATATGTTCATAGACCTTATCGATTTGACTAGGAGTAGAGAGTTTGGTGATGATGGGCTTGCGACCTTTAGGCATCTCATCAAGGAGTGAAATATCTAAGTCGCCATAGACTGTAAGCGCTAGGGTGCGGGGAATCGGGGTGGCAGTCATGGAGAGGAGGTGAGGCATACGGGTATCCTTTTTAGCCAGTGCCCGTCGCTGTCCCGTGCCGAAACGGTGTTGTTCATCGATGATGACATGAGCAAGATGTTTAAACTCAACTGACTTATAGATGAGGGCATGGGTGCCTATTAAGATTGGTATTTCACCATTTTTTACCCACTTTAAAAGCTGGGTACGAGAAATTGTGGTCGGTTTCGTAGGGTTTCCTTTAGATGGAAATTTCATGCAACCACTACCAGTGATAAGCCCAATAGCGATTGGTAGATGAGCGAAGTATTGAATAAAAGACTCGAAGTGTTGTTTGGCTAATATTTCTGTCGGAGCCATGTAAGCTACTTGGAGTGCACCAAATTCTAGTTTCTTTCCGCTACCTTCGGGGGGTCTAGAGGTAGCCACCGCATAGGCGGTAGTGGCTGCTACCGCTGTTTTGCCACTACCAACATCACCCTCTAGTAGCCGCGACATTGGGTGCTTACCACCGAAGTCTTTCATAATATCGTCAATGGTGCGTGCTTGGGCTTTAGTTAATGGGAAAGGAAAACGTTCAATAAATTTATCAAGGTGACTTTGCTCAGTCTTTACAATATAGCTATTAGAAACATTAATAGTCGCTCGTTCTTTTGCTTTAGCGGTTTGAATATAAAATACTTCTTCAAATGCAAAGCGTTTGCGGGCACTTTGCGCGTGCTCCGCCTTTTTAGGTGTGTGTATCCAAATGAGGGCAGTATTTAAAGTAGGAAGATTGTAGCGTTTTAAAATTCCTTCTGGAATCGGGTCGATGAGTTTATCTAATACACTACTGCTAAAACATTTTTGGACAGTATGATAGAACCATTTAGAAGTAACACCTTTGGTCTCACGGTAAACGGGGTAGATAGTCTCATCTAATTGTTCAGTGTCTTTAAAAATCGAGTCATGTCTATCAATTGGTAAGCTATCTAATTTTTCTACCTCAGGGTTGGCCAAGTAGAGCTTGCCTTCAGTGCCTGTAACCTTACCTGCTACCTTTACATACAGGCCATCAGTGAGCATTTTAGCGATATATGGCTGATTGAACCACATGATTTTTATGCGAGCCGTCCCATCTTCTATCCAGCCTTCAGAGATAGGGACACGACTCTTCCAAGATTTGCGCGTGTTAAGTCCACCAAGTTGGCCAAACACGACAGCGTCTTGATCTTTTACTAGGGAGCCGACTGATTGAATTGAGGAAATATCTTCATACCGTTGTGGTAGGTGAAGAAGTAAGTTTTCGATTGTCAAAATTCCTAGACGCTTAAGAGCTTTTTTGTGTGGTTCATCGAGACGAAAGTGAGTGGTGAGTAAGTCAGATGGGAGCATACCCCAGAATAGTAACAGAGGCGATAGCGGTTGACAAAAGAGTATCATTAAGGTTTTATGGTGATTGGCAAAAGTCTGGTGAAAGCCGACTTTAATGTTTTTAAACACGCACCTGTTTCAGGAGAAAAACGATGTGTAATCAAAATTACAAACAGCTGGTAGCTGGAGAATCCGTTAGACTGACAGATATACATGTAAGTTGGCCTCGTAAGGGCTGGCTTGGTTGGTTCTGGCCAAGAAGGGCGGTCATTGATTTGGCGGTAGTGAAAGATTTCCGATTACCTGGAAAAGTGTGAGACCAATGAAAAGACTTTGTGCCCAAAGCTTCTAGAAGACCAGGAAAACATAGTCCATAAAGTATCACCTCCGATGGAAGCGGTGATAACGCATAAAGTTGAGGCTGTCACCACTTCTTTATCAGCTAAGGTGCAGACAAAGTTGGTGTCGGGAGTACTTTTATTGGATCCGGTCAAGGTAGCAAAGAGGCTTGTGCCCGAGCCAACTTTGGCTACTAGGAGTTCACGTATGAAGTCGTGTCACCTGACAGCCACAGACAAGACAGAAGGCCTCCTTAAGTTGCCAACGCCGGAGGGACTAATTTGGTTTTATCGGGTTTTGACCGAAGGAAGGTTCAGCCTCCAATTAGTCAAAGTTCCGAACAATAACCCCCTTCATGCACTTTTTCACGAGATAAAGAAGACCAACCGTCATGTTTCGTTGTGGGTTGGAAGACGTGGTCTTATGTTGACTTCAGTAGGCTCACCTTCCTGGGAGTTGGCTGAATACCTCAAGGGGGCTTTGCTTGAAGATCCTGGACAGGCAAGAGTCGCCTGATGAATTTTTTGCGTAGTCGTATAATATCAGCTGTACATACCCTAGTAGTAACAAAGCCCGATTATCTGAAAGACGTCTAGTCTTTCAGATAATCGGGCTGTTCTTTTTTATTAAAATAAAAATGGCGTATACTAGTTTCTACTTAGTATTTGAATATATTTATGCCAGTAAAAAAAAGTGTTACAAAAAAAGTGGTTAGTAAAAAGGTGATAAAGAAAGATTATGCCAAGATGTCTCTAGCTCTACATAAGAAGTTAAAAGGAAAGCTGGAAGTAATTTCTAAAAGTCGACTTCTTACGCGAGATGAGTGGAGTACGATGTACACCCCTGGGGTAGGGGCGGTCTCTAGTCATTTGGCAAAATACCCTAAAGATGCCCGTGAGTACACTATGAAGCGTAATAGTGTGGCAGTAATTAGTGATGGTTCGGCAGTTTTAGGGTTAGGTAATATTGGTCCGATCGCAGCCTTGCCGGTCATGGAGGGAAAGTGTGCCATACTCAAAGAGATGGCTGGGATAGACGGTTTTCCAATTGTGCTTGATGTACATACAGTTAATGAAATTGTGGCAGTGGTTAAGGCGCTAGCACCCACTTATGGGGCCATTAATTTAGAAGACATTGCTTCCCCACTTTGTTTTGAGATTGAAGAGAGATTGAAGGCAGAGCTTGACATCCCGGTTATGCATGATGATCAGCATGGGACCGCTATAGTGGTTTTGGCTGGACTTTATAACGCCACCAAAGTGGTAAAGAAAAAATTTGAAAGTCTTAGAGTAGCTGTGGTCGGAGCAGGTGCTGCTGGGCGGGCCGTTACCTTACTTTTAATTAAAGCAGGCATCACTGATATTGTTGTGACTGATAGTAAGGGGATTATTTATAAAGGGCGCGCTGGGCTTTTGGGATATAAACGTCAATTGGCTGAAATAACAAATCTCGGACAAAAACAAGGCGATGTACTTAGAGCAGTTACGGGGGCTGATGTGGTAATTGGTGTATCTGGCCCGGGTACAATTGCGAAAGTACACGTGTCGGCGATGGCTAAGGATGCAATTGTGTTTGCTTTAGCTAATCCTGTGCCAGAAATTATGCCCGAAGACGCTAGACTAGCTGGTGCGGTAGTAATAGCTACTGGTCGCTCTGATTTTTCTAATCAAATAAATAATTCCCTTGTTTTCCCAGGTATTTTTCGTGGTGCCTTAGATAGGGGAGTGAACAATATCACAGATGAGATAAAGCTGGCAGTAGCAAAAAAAATTGCTGGTTTAGTAAAAAAGCCAACTGCTGATAACGTGATTCCGCCGGTGATGACACCAGGCTTAGTGAAAGCTGTGGCCAGTGTGATACGTTAGAAAATAGAAAATCCCAAAGCACAGCTGACTTTAGTCAGCTGTGCTTTGGGCATGATGTGGTATTTATGATATCACTTAGAGTCCCTTGGGTTGTCGTAGGGTGGCGGGACCCCTTTGTTTTTAGAGAGTCTATTGATGGAAAAAATAATTCAATAAAAATATTTTGCATTCATAAAAGCCTCTGCTATATTAAATGGGGTATTTGTTTAATTAACGGCTGGAGGTGTGTCTTGAAACAGAAAAGGCAAAATTACCGTACGACCCGTCGTCAGCAAGTAAAAGGGACCAGGCAAACTTGGCGAAAGAGAATCCGAAAGATGCTGACAAATCTTGAGAAACAACAACAAGGGCTATTTTTTCCTTCGTTGGATCATTTCTCAATACACATCTCCGAGTAGGATTAAGAGCCTACGACGCGGTCATCGCGTCGTAGGCTTGAATTTTTTAATAAACAACACCGCCCTTTTATTTTAGGCGGTGGCGTAAGTGAATCCTTCAAGGGGCTCACGTGGTGTATGGTTTATCTACACAACGATCTTCTACATAGAGACGTTTTGTCAATCTGACGATTTCCTGACGAATTATGGTGTCTCCTTGGAGGATCTTTGTCGAAGCTAAGGTCCCTAAGAATTTATAAAGTTCAGGCAAAGACCACTCATTTCCGAGCAACTCGGCCAATTCTTCGGGGTGAGCTTTGCTTTGTGTGACAAAGGTCTGGCGGTCTATTTCGGTGGTGTTCATGTTGAAGGTTCCCAGGTTGGGTCGGGTAGAAGAACTAAACACTGTCTGTTATCTTAGCAGATAATTAGGCCATTTTGTAAATCAATATGGAATTTCATCTTATGTACATTTATAAGATATCGTGCTATAATATAAAACCTAGCGTTCTCTCTGTTTGAATCAGGTCAATTTCAAGTAACAAAATCCTTTTTGGAAAGGTTGCTTGTTGTTTACTCGATTCGAAGTGGGTCGGGTAGAAGTTAAGTTAGAAATCAACATAGGAATTAAATTGATAGAAGCAAAAACAGCCGAACCGTACAAATCGACATCGGCGACTACTGCAAGAATTATTCCTCACAACGGAGACTTTGATCGGCGAATGGTCGGACAGATTTCAGAGACTCCTCCCTTGAAAGGTAGACAGTCTTTGGAAATGTTGGTCAGTGCAAGGTGGTGGTATGAGACAGAAGGCGTTAGTTCTTGTTGAGAAGAGATAGGTTGATCTAGGGATTACGGCTACGTTCAAAAATAAGCAAAAGCGCATCTCTTTGAGGTGCGCTTTTTTACTAGTTAATTCAGAATGTCACGATTAAACGTTTTCTTAACATGTTTAATTAAACTTGCCACAAAGTGAGCCTGGTGGACGTTTTTTACTACTCATTTCTTTATTCAGGACTTTGTTGTCTCCAAGTATCTTCGAAACGCCCAGCGTCCATACTTGTGTCCTCATTAATTTTTAGTCTTGCAATTCTTTCTCGCCTTTTTTCTCCCTGTTTTTCCATCATTTCTAAAATAGCCTCAAGTTGTTGGTGAGCTTGTTCCTTGGCCAGTTCGCGTGTTTTTGGATTGGGATTTTTTTCAACCTCAACGAATAAATCTAATAAATTACGTTGACCATCTTCAATGGTCAACCTCAGACTCTCTTCAGAAAGCTCAGCTATAGGGGTTTCAAATTTTGGTGTTTCCATATACCTAACATTCTCTCATTCTGGCTAAAAATGGCAAGGTGTATTAATTAACTCCAGGTCTTATTTTTTTCTAAAAATGAAGTTTAAGTAGTTTTTTGATCTCGGTTTGAATGTTTTGTAGTAAACAAGCTCAAAGCCGTGTTCTTTACACAGGTCTATAACTTCGTCTTTCTGATAGAAACTGAACCAGCGAGGCATATCGACGCCAGAACTTTCTTTATATTCTTCGGTATCTCCTTCGATAAGACCGAGAGCGAAGATGCCGGAGGATTTCAATACACGAGAAATTTCTTTGAGAGGAATATTAATAGATTTTTTGGGAGTATGAAGGAGAGCGGTATATGACCACACGCCATCAAATGACTCACTCTCAAACGGCAAATTATCAAACCCCGCAAGGACTGATGAGAGGCCTCGTTCGGAAGATAACCTCACCATTGCTTCTGAGGCATCAACGCAGATAACATCCTTACCCGCTTGCTGAAGTAATAGGCCATCTCTCCCCGGGCCACTTCCAACATCGATTATTTTCTTACCAGACAATTCAATGAACTTGTTTAAGAAAGTGCGAGGAAACCGTTCCCAAAAACCGACGGTTTCGTCATCGTACTCCTTTGCCATTTTGTTGTATGTGTCGATTGTCTGCTTATCCATGTTTGATGACTTTAACTTAGATTTCCGCATTCAGGTAATCGGGTCGCTCTACTTACCCAAGCCTTCGGGTCTGCCGATACTTAGTTCTTAGTGCGGTGTTTGTTGGACAAAGTTCGAAACTATTTCGAGCAAAATCCAAATGATTAAAATGGACTCGGCAGGGCGAAACAATTTGTCTGGGGGAAAGGATTCGCCCTGCCTCGGCTGATTTCCCGCCCGCAGGAGGGGTCTGGGGAGGAATGCGGGCGGGTTTCGGACTGGGGGTTTTCGGAAATTCGGCGGCTAATTATTCCTGATTTGCTTCCTTGTTAGGATTATACTCTATTTTAAGAGGCAAATCAGTCATTGCATAATGGACAAATTGTTTTCCGAGCTCTGTAAGCTCGTACGAATCTTCGTCGTCAAATGCGGAAGTAACGGGTTTTGGTCCCGATCCTTTCGGGCGGCGTTGTGGAGTTTTTGGAACAAAATTTCCATAGTAATCAACTTCACGATGTTGTCTTATCACTCCACCAGTACTTAAATCTCGGAAAAGCAATTTGAACAAATCCGCGTCTGCGGAATTTTCCGCAACTCCTACCTTTCCTAAATCAGTCCACACACCACCGCGAGAAACCCCGTTTGTTCCGTGCTTATAAATTACAGCGATTACTTTGAAATGAAGTTCGGAATACATTTTGAGCCAATCAATAAATAGACGGACGACTTCGTCGTTCGTCATTGATGAAGCGGCAGCGTTAGCAAGTATATTTCTGATGTAAGTTCTTTTGTCTTCACTTTCCGCTCCAGACCATTCTCGAAATGTCTTTTTCAAAAGCGATTGATATTCTGTGCTTTCCAATCTTTTAGCAATTTCTTCGTCGTGAATATCTAGGCGAGCCATTATTTCGAGAATGGTTCTTTCTTTTTCCTTTATTTCATCTTCAAGCATTTTTATCCAATGACGGAAAAATTTATTTACTCTTTCTTGCTCATTTTCAGACCATGCTCCCGCCGCCGCAGAAAGTAAACCTCCAGCAAAAGGAACGGCTCCGCCGATTACTTGCAAAGCACCACGAACATTTTTTGGGTTTTACCTTCCTCTGGTAATTTTTTATCGTCTTCTGCCATAATCAACTATTCCGATTTTTAAATAATCTCCAATATAAAATTATCGGAACTATTGATAATAATTGAGCTGTGAGAAAAGCATATGTCGGGCCGACTTTGTCAGCTAAAAGTCCCAAAGAAACACTAGCTACTCCAAAAAATAAACTGCCCGCCAAAGAGTTCAAAGAACCCATAGTGGCTCGTTGTTCGTTAGAAAATTCTTTTTGCATCAAACTGCTTTTGGCAACAGAGCCAGTTCCATGACCCACGGAAGCTACCGCTCCAATAAGCGGAGTTAAAACTGTAGGATAAGCGACGATAGTTGTTCCCACCACAAAACTGGCAGAGTTTCCCCACATCAATATTTTTAACTCACCAAATTTTCTAACTAATTTTCCTGATATACGATAGCCGATTGTGGCAAATAGATGACCTAAAACTCTTGTTAGGGCAATCGCCCAAGCAGGCCATAAGGTCGCAAAGAAAGCTGGAGAAAATTCGTGCATTGACTCGCCAATTCCATAACCGAAAATTTGAGCAAAGCTCAAGGTTCTTAATTTTGCATTTTCTTTAAATTTCCTCAGTGCTTCCTTTAAGTGACTAAAAACATTTGTCTGAATAACCTCGTAGTGTCGCTTGGGTTCAATAAGTCGAAATGCCAAAATAAAACCGACCACTTGCGGAATAACCGAAAGCCAAAAGAGAAACTGAAATGATTCAAAGCCTAGAGTAAAACTTCCAATCAATGCTGAAATTCCCAAAGCAACTTGAAACATAGAACTGGTTTTTCCTTCATGCTCACTGTAATGCTCTTCCTGTCCTTCTTCTTTGAGCGAATCATAAAGTAACGCGGAGTTATTGCCGCTAAAAAGCGCAAACGACAATCCTTCCAAAATCGCGCCTATTGCCAGAAAAGTAAACGATCCACCAATCGCGTAACAAACAATCGCAAGAGCGCTACTCGCTTGTCCAAGAACTACGATCATTCTTCGTCCAACCAAATCTGACAGTACTCCGGTGGGTACTTCAAAAATCGCGGAAGCGATTTTTCCTATAGAAAAAACACCTAGTCCCAAAGCAAACGATCCAGTAACCTGTGTAAAATACAAAACTGCGATAGCACTATAAATGCGAAAATCGTTGCAAAAATTTAGCCACCCTATAAGTCTTATATTTCTGTGTATAGTCATAAAAAATTAGTCCACCAAATCATCAAGAGAAATTTTAAAAACTTTTGCGATTTTCGCCACTACTTTAACTGAAGGATTTTTAATAACCCCCGATTCCATTTTAGTCAAAGTCGTATAAGAAATATCGGCTTCTCTAGCTAGTTTTTCTTGGGTTAAACCAGCTTTTAGCCGATATTTCTTAATTTTATTCCCAATGACATTGTTATCCTTATTGTGCATATATTACTAGTATGATATTCTCAATACAATATGACTTGCAATATTATAATAACAAATATGAGAGTATTATTCAATTTTATAGCCGCCGAATTTCCGAAAACCCCCAGTCCGAAACCCGCCCGCATTCCTCCCCAGACCCCTCCTGCGGGCGGGAAATCAGCCGAGGCAGGGCGAATCCTTTCCCCCAGACAAATTGTTTCGCCCTGCCGAGTCCATTTTAATCATTTGGATTTTGCTCGAAATAGTTTCGAACTTTGTCCAACAAACACCGCCAAAATTCGGAATTCAAATTTCCGCCAAAAATATGGTCGGCACGAAGCGCCGTCTGTTCTGCATTCCCCCCACAAAATCCTGATTCTGCAAGGATTCGCCACGCTCCGCGTGGCTCCTCGTTTGCCAATACAATTTCAATTTTATGAATAATCACACCAGAAAGTTTTTTATCTATACTCGCAAATCTACCGATACAGAGGATCGGCAAGTTAGAAGCATTTCGGACCAACTGGCCGAACTCAAGGAGTTAGCGGTTAAAGAGCAAATTGAGGTTGTAGATATATTCGTGGAAAAACAAACTGCTAAATCGCCGGGTCGGCCAGTATTTAATGAAATGCTTCTCCGTATCGAGCAAGGTGAAGCAAATGGGATTTTGGCGTGGCACCCCGACAGATTAGCTAGAAATTCCGTTGATGGTGGAAA
>DYNY01000020.1 GCA_020720815.1 Candidatus Elulimicrobium sp.
TAGTATTATTAATTGACTTTAGAAAGGGTGTGCCATTTTTGGGGTACCTTCCATGTGTAACTTTCTATGGCGTAGTAACTAATTGTGTCAGCACTGAAATCAATACAAGACTGGCTATGATTGCGACTACCTTGCCATAGATACTCTTAAATATATCTTGGAAGAATCTACATACCATTTTAAAAATTAGTCTAAAAAGACCAATAACTATTTGCCTTAGAACAGTTACTATGATCAGCAATATCTCTAAGAGATTTTCTAAGAAATTTTTCATAAATAAATAATTTTAATAAACATCAAAGCACCCGAAGGTGCTTTGTGAGCAGGTGCATCTTCTGATCGCCGTTATGCGTGCCGTTCTGAAATGAACTGAGTCCTGAGTACCTATATCAAGCAAGCAGGCTCTATCTTTCTCGAAGCGTTTGCCAAGTACCTATTTTTTGCGGTTGTACGGCGACTGGTTAGTTGGTCGCAGACTCACGTCTAGCTGACTCGCTCTGGAGCGTACCGCATCCTCGGTTCGTCCCAGTTTGAGACCAATTACGCGCGTCGGTGTATTCTGTTTGGCTAGTTGACCAAGCTCACGCTCTTGTTTTGGTGTCCATGCTGTTCCAGAATTTCTGATGTAGTGTTTTGTCATACGATTAGTGATTATTGAGCCATTTGGCTGTGTTGGGCAGGTTGTAGGTTGCCCATACTTTGGTATTAATGTTAATGACCAGAACCTTGTCATTTGAGTCAACGAGCTTCTGGAGGTCGTTTAGGATATCTTCTGCCGAGCGAGCTGACTGGATAAGATACACAGTTTGGAGGGGTTTCATCCTATCGGTGTACTTTTCCATGTAGTCGTACACGGGCTGGTAGTTTCTTCCTGGGCTAACCAGGTCGAAGCTGATCAGGTAGCTATTCATTGTTCTTGTTTTAGTTATACTGATAAGTGAATAATGGGTGAGCGGTAGCGAAGCGCTCCCAAATATGATACTCTCATCCAGTAACATGTAAACGTAACAAATTGTTACCAATGTAACTGTAAGTTACATAAATGTAATCCTAGATAACATTTGTAACGAATCGTTACCTGTTGCCCACATCAATATCAACTTATGCCCAAGAAGAAGGCTACACTAATAGATGAGCAGTCAAACGCTGAGGAAGCGGTGAAAAAATGCGTTGGCAAGAAAATCAGTGAGATGCGCAATCGCCTGAACTTCAGTGCACTCACTGTGTCAGAACATCTAGGTATTTCCCGTGTGGCGGTGACCCAGATTGAGACTGGTAGAAACAACATCACAGCTGTCAGTCTCTGGAAGTTGGCTACATTGTTTGGTTGTGAGGTTTCAGATTTTTTCCCTGATGTACCGGATGGATATGCGCTCACAAAAGTCGATATTCATAAGGTGGCTCAAGAAGACGAAAAGGCCGCAGTGTGGGCCGAAAAGATTTTCATAAAGAAAAAACATGATAAGTAGAATTGAAAAAATAGCCGAGGACGTACTCACACATTTCAAATTAGATGTGACTCCTGTTCCTGTGGAAGAGGTAGCTAGTCGTCTACAGATAAAAATCGGCAGAGAGCCAAGTGAAGATTTTTCTGGAATCCTTATACGTAAAGATGGTAAGGCATTAATCGGCGTAAATAGTAATGAGTCTTTTGTTCGCCAAAGATTTACGATTGCTCATGAATTAGGTCATTTTATTCTTCATAAGGAGAAGGAAACTTTTGTTGACTACCGTGACAATCAAAAGGAAATTATGAGAACACCTCGTGAGAAGCAGGCAAATGCTTTTGCTGCTGCTTTACTCATGCCTAGAGCTAGACTTATCAAAGATGTAAAGGCTAAGTTTAAAGATGGTATATATGAAGAAGATCTTGTCGATTTAGCAGAATTGTACGAAGTGAGTACAGAAGCAATGAAGTATAGACTGATGAATTTAAATTTGATTCACTCATAAATTTCAGACTATGGATTACAAGATTGAAGCAAAACCATTCGTCCATAAATCAGGACAGAAGTATCTCACCCTAGAGATTACTGATATGGCTTTTCATTCTAGTAATCCGAGAGAGACTGTGAAGATTGGTAAAAAGATGGAAGAAGCCATTGCCGAGAAGCGTGCTGGACGTTTTTACAAACCCTTAACAAGTCCGCCTCCATTGGATCGTGCTTCGATTAGGCAATATATAATCGAACAACTCCAACAAAATGAAGATTTTGTAATAGCAGTATGCATATCACCAAACTGTGAACGGTGACACTCATCAAAAATCAAAACAATGTGACCATAAAAAATGGTGTGACCTGTATTGCGACCAATAAAGCGGTCAAGCTTTTGAATTGTTGTAATGATTATCCGAGTATTTGGGTCTTCGAGTTGCTTCTTAAGTACAGAGGTGCTTGTACTGCTGTTGGCCGCACCTTTTTCAAACTTGTCGTACTCCTTCATTGTCTGGTAGTCCAAGTCTTTACGATCAACCACAAACAAGACTTTCTCAACATACGAAAGTCTGCTTGCTAATTGAGCTGTCTTAAAACTCGTGAGGGTCTTACCTGAACCCGTCGTATGCCAAATGTAACCACCAGCTTCTACTGTACCTAACTTCTTATAGTTAGTACTTACTTCAACCCGACTCAGAATTCTTTCGGTGGCAACAATCTGATATGGACGCATTACTAAAAGTAGGCGATCGGTGGTGAAGATGCAGTATTTTGTCAGGATGTTTAAAAGTGCATGCTTCGCAAAAAAGGTCTTAGAAAAATCCATTAAGTCGGTAATTGGATTGTTCGTAGCATCTGCCCACCAGCTCGTAAATTCAAAACTATTACTGGTTCGTTTACCTTTCTTGGCTCCACCTTCATGAGAATCCTTTATGTGTTGTGAACGGGTAGTGTTGCTGTAATACTTGGTGTGAGTACCGTTTGAAATCACAAATAACTGAACATACTCAAAGAGACCAGAAGCAGCCCAAAAGCTTTCACGTTGGTAGCGATTAATCTGATTAAATGCTTCTACAATTGGCACACCTCGACGCTTGAGTTCAATGTGGACTAATGGTAATCCATTTACCAATACAGTAACGTCATATCTATTTGATCGCTTACCGTCCTCGGTGGTGTACTGATTGATTACCTGTAGGGTATTATCATGAATATTGTCCTTTCGGATTATGTAAATGTTCTTGATTGAACCATCGTCACGAGTGAGATTTTTTATATGGTCTTCTTGAATTGTTGCTGTTTTTTCCTCAATACTTTGATTTGGGTTAGCAATTTCATTTTTAAAGAAGTTATCCCATTCGTTATCGGTGAAGGTAAAATCATTCAACTTTTCAAGTTGCTGACGCAAGTTATTAACAAGTTCGTCCTCAGTAGTAAATGACAGATAGTCGTATGCCTGAGTCTTTAGTTGTTCAATAAAAGCTCGTTCAAGCTCCGCCTCACTTTGGTAACTAGTTGCTCGTTTTTCATCACGTAAAAATTCTGTCACCACAGTGCTTTGTGAACTCTCTGCGACTATATTGTATTTATTGTTAACTGACATATTCATTAAAGGTTAGAAGCTTACTTCTGTAATATTCGTATTGTGATCGTCTGGCTTTAAGTTCGGCAGGAAGACCGATTGAGATGTCGGTATTTAACGCTTCGAATTTATCCAAAATTCTTACAACTCTTTCTTGTTCATTAATTTTAGGAAAAGGAATAAGTATTTTGTTCATGTTTGCTTTATTTAGTTTTGGTTGTGCCGCACCACTTATGTAAGCACTTAAATCAATTGAATTTAAATATATTTCAACAAATCTCCTTGTAACGTAAGTATCAAACTTTAAGACGTGTGCATGATTGTTTACCCATGTCTTTCCAGAAATTGAAAATGCTATCGGTGTACTTCTTGCGAGCAAGTTTGCTCCATCTTCTGATATCAAAAGATAGTCGCCGTCAAAAATGTAGCTGGAAACGTGATCGACTATACCCGAAGCTCCATAATAAGGTATTTCGCCTTTATCGCGATTTCCTTTCGTCACTGGCTTTCTTTTTGAATCAAGATTCTCAGATATTTTGTCTAAGGTAGTCCAGTTTATATCGTCGTCAAATTTAAATAGACTTGATCGATAATAATAATATTGTTTTTTTCGAGCCTCTAGTTCAGCCTCTAGTTCAGTAAAACTATCAAGGATTCTGACAATTTCTTGCTGTATCTCAATTGGTGGTACTGGAATAATAGCTTTTTCCAGACCGTCAGCATTGATAGATGAAATCTTGCCAGATGATATGTATCTTTTTATTTGCGAATGAAATGCGTCTGTCTGTAAAAAATATGAAATATATTTCGAATTGAGAGAATGAGAAAATATAAAACAGGCATCATGTATTACCACATCAGTACCTCCAAGCCAGGCAACTCCGTTGCCAATATCTTCAATAGTCTCACCTGCGGCTACAATGATTACATCATTTGGTTTTGCTGACCTTAGTCTTAAGGCTAAACCTTTGTCTAAAAATGATTTTGCTTTATTGGCCCAGATACCGTAATGAGTATACATTTCACCGTAGTGAATACATGGGACGCCCTCTGATCTGATGTCATCTTTCACAAAACGTCGTCCACGTGTAAAAGTCCCTACCTCAGACATTTTCTTCATAGGAACTCCGTTTGGACATAGTTCCGATAAGAGTTTTTCAATCTTATTTTTATAAGTACTCATATGTTTATCTCTTCAATATACTTTAAAAAGAAGTACGGCTTTGTATTAACTAGTTCAGTATAAAAATCATCTGGTAGTTCTTCATGTTTTTCTCCTATAGGTAATAGGATTTTAAATGCATACTTGTATTCAAGTTCAGAGATATACACTCTTAATTTTTGACGATCATCATCAATTCCACGATAATTTGATTTTTTAACTTCAAAAATAACTAAATTTTCGTTTGTTCCTCTATGGTGAACGATAATATCTGGGAAAACGGTTAGTCCGTTCTCAAGTTTATTAAGAAGCACATTCCTTTTTCTACCTTCAGGTTCGTTTTCAATTTCACGTAATATCTCTTCCGCCTTTTCTTCCCATGGATAAACAGATTTTACTTCAGGACCATCACGATTGTATTCGCAATCTACATTCCAACCAGTGAATTGATACTGCATATATTCGGCAAGTTTGTGAGTGAGACTTCGCTCACTTGCGTCAACTCCAAAAAGGTATCTGTCGTTCAGAAGTAGTTGTCTGTAGGCTTCGTATATCTTTGATTGAATTTCTTGTCTTGGCATATTATTTTGAACCTTCTATGTCAGCCACAATCTCATCAACTGCTGTTCGCAATTCATTTTGTCGTTTTACAATTTCTTCGATCTCCTTATTAAGGTCAGTAATATTAACCACCTCACGAGTATCTTTTTGAGTAATATAGCTAGATACTGCGATATTGTAATCATTTTCTGCTATGTCTTTATTGTCTACCAGCTTTGCAAAGTGCTCGTCATCTTTTCGCTCAATATAAGCATTGAGAATCTTTTTGCGATTAGTGTCGCTTAGTTTGTTTTTATTTCCTCCACGCACAAATTCCGCAGAAGCATCAATAAATAATGTTTTATTATCTTTTTTACTTTTCTTTAGGACAAGAATACAAGTAGAAATAGTAGTGCCAAAGAAAAGGTCTGGCGGTAGTTGTATAACTGCGTCAGCATAGTTGTTATCTATGAGATACTTACGAATTTTTTGTTCAGCTCCTCCTCGGTAGAGGACTCCAGGAAATTCAACAATTGCCGCAGATCCACTAGTAGAAAGCCATGAGAGCATGTGAAGAGTAAAGGCCAAATCCGCCTTACTTTTTGGTGCCAGTACTCCAGCTGGAGAAAAGCGTGGATCATTTATGAGTAATGGATTGACATCACCATCCCAGCGGATTGAGTAGGGGGGATTGGATACAATGGCATCAAATGGTTCATCGTCCCAGTGCTTTGGGTCGGTTAGTGTATCACCATGAGCAATATCAAAATTATTGTAATTGATATCATGGAGGAACATATTTATACGGCAGAGGTTGTACGTAGTGAGATTAATTTCTTGACCGTAGAAACCTTGTCGAACATTTTCTTTTCCAAGAACCTTGGCAAACTTCAAAAGAAGTGAGCCAGATCCACAAGCTGGGTCATAGACTTTATTAACTTCTTTTTTTCCAACGGTAGTGATTTCAGCGAGGAGTTCACTAACTTCTTGTGGGGTATAAAACTCGCCACCTTTTTTACCAGCTGCAGACGCATACATACCCATGAGGTATTCGTACGCATCACCGAATAAGTCGATAGAGTTGCTGTGATAGTCGCCGAGTTTTAAATCACCAATAGTTTCAAGTAATTTAACAAGTAATTTATTTCGTTGTTCTACAGTACGACCGAGTTGGGTACTGTTAACATTGAAGTCTTCAAATAGACCACGTAAATCATCTTCACTGTCTGTACCTTTTGCAGAACCTTCAATACTCTTAAATACATTGAACAGCACCTCATTAAGATTACTGTCATTTCGAGCATTCTTGCGAACATTAGCAAATAGTTCACTTGGTAAAATATAAAATCCTTTTTCTTTAACAGTGTCTAATCGTCCAAACTCTGCTTCCTTGTCTGAAATTTTAGCGTAGTCAAAATTTTTATCTGGTTCGTTAGCATTAATGTAGTTGGAAAGGTTCTCGCTAATGAAACGATAGAAGAGCATTACAAGTACGTACTGTTTAAAATCAACTGGAGCAACAGATCCGCCATGGACAAGATCATTGGCTGCATTCCAAATTGTTCGATGAAGCTCAGATCGTTCTTGCTCCTTAGTACTATTTAAATTCGTTTTGTCGTTGTTGCTCATAAAATTATTTCAAAAGTTCTTTGGTCGAAACTCCGAGAGCTTTAGCTAGGCTAGTAATAGTTGAAAGTGTAGGGTTAGTTTTTCCGTTCTCAATGTTGCTTACGAAAGAACGGTCTACCCCAAGAGCTTTGGCAATTGAAGTCTGTGTGACTCCTTTTTCTAGCCTAATTTCCTTAAGATTTTCACCCAATTTTTTGGCTTCGTCATCCATACATATGAGTATATCAGAATTGTTGTGTTTTACTACAACAAAAGCAAGTCATTCTGTGACTTGCTTTTGTTGATAGATTCGAGCCTTCTCGAGTGCTCGAACTAGCTCTCTCTTTGGTGACCC
>DYNY01000021.1 GCA_020720815.1 Candidatus Elulimicrobium sp.
CGTCGTAGGAATAATAACCGACTAAAAATAAAAGTGGCACCAGCACTATCAGAAGTTTCGCCCAGCCAAGAGAATAGGTCGGTTCGGTAAGTACATAATCAGAAGATTGGCCTGGTGCTAAGGAAGTATCAGACGAAGCAGGCCAGGCAGTAGGCGTGTCAGCTGGAGCGAGATAATCACCCACTTCGTGTTCTACTCGCTCCTCTTGATTTACAACACTCTCGCTACCCCCCCCTATCACCTTTGTATGTAAAGCGTGCTCTCTAAGCCAAGCCTCGTAGTTGATGTCATCATCTGGCTCAGTTTGAGAATATATCTCTCGGTACATCATATTAATAATAATATAACATACCGTTAAAGTACTAGTAGATTCATCAGTTAAAAAAACAACTGAGTAGCTACTTTAGTGATAATACAAAAGACACGCCCCAAAGGGGCGTGTCTTTTGTATTATTCTTTCTTTTTGATTACTTTACCTTTTCCTTTTTTAATGGAAGACCAAGATGTCGTAAGAAAGCTTCTGCTTCCTTCTTATCATTGGTCGTTGTTACGATAGTGATAGCCAATGAGAAAACGTCTTTGATTTCTTCATCACCACATTCTGGGAAGATGGTGTGCTCCTTGATACCGAGAGTATAGTTACCCATCTCGTCGATAGCTGTGACCTTGAGCCCGTGAAAGTCACGTGTACGAGGCAGAGCTAGGTGAATCAACTTATCTAGGAAGTGGATCATCCGAGCGCCACGCAGAGTAATCTGGTAGCCAACGATGTCTCCTTCACGTAACTTAAAAGAAGCAATTGATTGCTTAGCCGGTCGAGCCGAAGCTTTTTGTCCAGTTATCCTTGCTAGTCGATCTTGAATGAGGGCAATCTTAGCCTTGTCCTGAATTCGTCCAGTTCCAACTGAGATAACCACCTTTTCTACTTTTGGTGACTGCATTACATTCTTGTACCCGAAGTCTTTCTTGAGGGCAGTGTAGGTATTTTTGATGCGAGCTAATGTAGTTTCCATATTATATTTTCTTACCACTAGGGCGCGCGACTCGTACTTTCTTTCGCTTATCACCCTCACCTTCAAAAGTATAACCAGCTCGTACCGTCTTTTTCCCTTCTAGGAGAGAAATATTTGATACGTGAATCGGCATACTCTTTTCGATAATTTGTCCCTGTGAGCGAGTCTGCTTATTTTTCTGATGTCGCTTGACCACATTGATACCCTCGATTACAACTGAATCTAGTTTTGGCATTGCCACCAAAACGGTACCCGTCTTTCCTTTATCTTTTCCAGCAATTACTTTGATGCTGTCTCCTTTTTTAATTTTCATAGGCATGAATTATTATTTCATTTCCTTATACCACTTCTGGTGCAAGAGAAACAATTTTCTGATAACCTGCCTCTGAAATTTCACGTGGGATAGGACCAAAAACACGGTTAGCGCGAGGCTCTTTCTTTACTTTATCAACAAGCACTACGGCGTTGTCGTCAAAGCTTACGTAAGAACCATCTTTACGACGAAATGGCTTTCGCTGTCGCACTACCACTCCGTAAACTACGTCCTTTTTCTTCACCATCTTTCGTGGCTCAGCCGTCTGAACTGAAAGTACTACCATCTCGCCAAGCTCAGCGTAGCGCTTCTTTGATCCACCAAGGACCTTAAAGACACGTCCGATTTTTGCTCCCGAGTTATCGGTAATTTTCACAATAGTTTGTGGTTGAATCATACTATTTTGTGTTAGCTACCAGCTCAAAATGCTTGCGCTTTGAGATGGGGCGAGTCTCTCTAATATCGACCATTTCACCTTCCTTTGCTGTATTTCCAGCATCGTGTACCAAGAACTTCTTTGTGCGCCGTAAGTACTTTTTGTACTTTGGATGCTTCACAAGTCTCTCTACCGCGACCGTAATAGTATCCTTCATCTTAGTGGAGACCACGGTACCGCGTAGTGTACGACGGGCTGTTACAGTTGTATTTTCTGTAGTCATACTAATTATTTAATATTTGGATTATCACGGCGGGTAGTTATTTCAGTGAGGGCGCGAGCGATTTCTTTCTTCGCTACATTTATCACACTCGCCTTCTTACTGTACTTATCCTTAAAACGTTCCAGACGAACTGTCTCCCGAGCCTTAGTAACAAAGTCTGCAAGTTCGGCGTCTGTCTTCTTTTTGATGTCTGACATTTTTATCATATAGCAAGAATGTTAGGCCTGTGTCTCCTCGCGGCGCACGAGTTTACCTTTTAATGGGAGCTTAGCTGTAGCCTTACGGAAAGCCTCGCGAGCAATGTCTTCGCTTACACCTTCTACTTCAAACAGAACTCGGCCTGGGTGGACCTCAAACACGAAATGATCTGGGTCGCCCTTACCCTTACCCATCGGCAGTTCGGCCGCTTTCTTAGTAATTGGTTTATCGGGGAAAATACGAATCCAAATTTTTCCAGTCTTACTGAGGGTTCGCGATATAACCCGACGAGCCGCTTCAATTTGATTACTCTTCACACGTGATGCAGATGTTGCCTTGAGTCCAAATGAACCAAAGGCCACCGTGATACCACGAGTATCAGCAGTCGCCCGCTTAGCTTCGCTTTGACGCCCATTTTGCCACTTGCGGTGTTTTACTTTTTTAGGGAATAACATATAGATGATTTATTTACTTGCTACACGAGCTATTCTCGGCGCGGTTTCTGTTTGCCCACTCTTGCGGTCAGCAAATACTTGTCCCCGATAAATCCAAACCTTGATGCCGATAGCACCGTATGGAAGTCGTGCCGTTACACGTGCAAAATCAATATCAGCGCGAAGAGTTTGGAGTGGAATTCGTCCTTTCTTAAGCTCCTCACGTCTAGCCATATCTGCTCCACCAAGACGTCCAGAAAGTGTTAAACGCACTCCTTCTACATCTCGATTAGCCATTACTTTTTCTATCGTTTGCTTCATTACGCGACGAAAAGTCAGACGTTTTTCTAGTCCTTCAGCAATCATTTGGCCAACAATATTGGCACTTGATTCTGGTGAGCGAATTTCTTCAACATCTAGTTTAATTTCTGGCTTGTCTGTTACCTTTGATGAACGCAAAAGCATATCAATCTCCTTCTTGAGTTTGGTAGCGCCCTCACCACTGCGACCGATGACCAGACCCGGCCTTGCAGTCTTGATGATGATGCGAATTTCCTTTTGATTGCGTTCGATTTCAACTGTATCAACTGACATACCCTTTAGTTTCTTTGCTAGAAACTGGCGGATAACGGCGTCAGTACGAAGATATTCGCGGAACTTCTTTGGATCAGTGGTAAACCAGCGACTTTTCCAGTCTCGGTTGACGCCAATGCGTTGTACATATGGATGTGCTACGTGTGTCATAGGTAGATATTATTTCTCGCCCAACTCAACCGAGATGTGGCTATTACGCTTATTAATCCGTGAAGCAGAACCGCGGGCTCGAGGCATAAATCGCTTTATGACCGTACCCTTGTTTACGGCTACGCTTTTTACAAACAATCGCTCTGGTTGCTTACCTTGTTGCACAGCGTTCGCTAGAGCTGAAGCTACTACCTTAGAAAAAGGTAGTGAGGCTCGCTTATCAACGAACTTAAGGGCAGCGAGAGCTTCCGCTACTTTCTTACCACGAATCACAGCCGCGATAAGGCGAACCTTACGAGGTGACTGGCGGTAGTTTTTTAGAATTGCTTTCATAATATAAAGAGGCTATTTCTTAGTAGCGGTCGTCTTAGCGGCTTTGGCAGCGGTAATTTCTGCCTCCTTCTTCTTCTGCTCTAGTTCCTTCTGCATCTTACCGCCGTGTCGGTGGAACTTCTTAGTTGGTGAGAATTCCCCAAGCTTGTGTCCTACCATTTCCTCAGCGACTAAGACTGGCGTGTGTACTTTCCCGTTGTGTACGCCGAAGGTGAAACCAACCATTTCTGGTGCAATCACACTACCGCGTGCCCACGTATTTATCACACCACCCTCTCCGGGTTTTTTGCCGGCGATCTTTTTCATCAGCTTCTCATCTACGTATGGTCCTTTATAGAGTGAACGTGACATTAAATTAAATGATAAAAGGAGCGTAGCGACTATTTAGAATTTAGTTCCGAATCTGCCCCTTACTAGGGCAGATTCCTGGAACATTCCTCTATACCACCAAACTCCAATACGATTAAATGAACGCTTGCGCGCTTTTTCTGAGAACCTCTTGCAAAGAAAGGTAACGGCCGTCCTTAACAGAGGTTCCCAACTTCACTTTTCTACGACTTTCCTCCTGGTTTCTACTTGTGAGTGACACTACTCACGTGAGGTTGGAACTCCGGTACAATACCGAAAATACATTATAAAGTCAACCGAAACTGACTTTACCGACATTAATCCTTATTGGTTAGCTTCTAGAATATCCTTTATGGAAACCTTTTTTATCAAGCCCTCACGTTGAACTGTAAAACTTCGACTTTTTGGATCAAGGGTCAAAATATGCCAACCAGGTTCAACTTCTCCAGACGATCTCTTCATATTGATTTCAACCGATGCTCTTCCTAAGTACTTCAGGAGACCTGGCTCACGGTGACTGGTTTCTAACAATAATAATTTACTAGTCAAAAACATTTCTCGCTGCTCAGGTGTCATATCTACAATTTTCACCATTTCACCATATCCGAAAGGCCCTTCATCTTTATAAAATGGTATGCCTAAATCAACATCTGTATAATCTCCTTCTAAAGCCAAATTAAACATTTCTTCAGTTTTCCCATCCAGCTCCACACCTGTCTCTTTTTGAGCACTGGAAGCTTCAGTAGCAAGTTCAACGCTTTCTCGATTTAAGTTACGCGCCATAGACGGTTCGATATCTTTATAACGAATTTTACCTCCCTCCTCCCAGGTAACCGTAATAAAACCATTTGATCTGAAACTTTCAATTTTGGCCGAAGTCACCGAACCATCTGATCGTGGGATATCAATTTCTTGACCCACATCATAATTAAACCAAGGAGCAGATTCAGAATTATTATATAACTTAACAAAAGACAGAGACTCATCGTCACTTCTTAAACTTTCAATCTTTATTTCTCCGTCTTTTTCGTACTGCACGTAAGCAAATACTACTCCGCCTCTCACCTCTCGATTAACCACTTTACCTTTTACAATAACTCCTTGCTCATCTGAAATATAAAGTTCCCTCCCCTGACTCAAGTCTTTAAAATTTAATATTTCAGTTTTTGCCTCTCCTTTACTCATAGTTAGAGTTTCAGAACCAGATTCAGATGGAACCTCCGCAACAGCGGGCTCCACTTCAGCAACCACCTCAGTGACTGGTTTTTCTACACTATACAAAGCCGCAGTGGCTGCTTCCTCTTCTGGGGTATAACCATTAAGCGGGGTTGTAGGTTCTTCTCCTTCCATAGGAGCCAACTCCAGTCCACCAGTATCAAATTGACTATCATCAGGAACTGGCACATTACTAGCGTAAGCGTCTTCGGGTGAGAAAGTCATATTTTAAGTTTTATTTATTAACTTTCCTAAAGTATATATATACTAAATCAATCAATGGTTATTACCCGAAACTACCCATAGCTTCTCAAAAGAAGTAATATCCTCGCCAAAATCAAACCTTGGTGGGGTAGGTCGAACGAAATAACCACTGACTTAATTCCTGAATAGTGAAGAATGGGTACCAATATCAACCAGTAATAAGACGAGAATGTTATCTTGTTTTGTATACAGCAGTAAAATATCATTTTGCACATGACACTCTCTGATACCTTTAAACTCTCCTTTTAGTTCATGGTCTTTATACTGTATCGGTAGTACCTCATCCTTTGCCAGTAGATTTACCACTTTCTCAAGCTTTCTGACGTCAAAGTCTTTATCTTGAGACATCCGATGCAAATGCTTTTTATAGCGAGATGATAGGATGACGTGATACATAGAAAGAAAATTAGTTGGACAAGATATCTCGATGTGCCTCTTCAATTGTTGCGTATCGCTTGCCGTTCTTTAAAGCCTCTTCTACCTCCTTCATCAGCTCAAGCTTACGCTCCTCGGGGAAATTGTCGGCGGTAAAAAGCTCAAACGGAATAGACTGAGTCCGCACTACTTGCGTAAGAAATAGCTTCACACCCGTAGAAAGATCTAGCCCCATAGATTTGAGAGCCTTACTGGCATCCTTTTTAAGTTTGGCATCAATTCTTGTTTGTAGCGTGGTATTCATACAATCTTAGTATATACAATGTCAGTACATTGTCAACACTTATATTAGTGTCTCTCGTCAAAGAACCAAACCCCGCAGACCTTACGGTCTGCGGGGTTTGGTTCTTTATGGGGTTTTTTGCTTAATATAAATCCTTACCTTACACCGCTGTCTGTTCGACCGTTACCACCTCATGAGCCTTACGCTTTAGCAAGCGATCAATAAAGAGAAAACGTAGTCCGAGAAACTCCAGTCCAATAAAGACAAAGATAGCACCAGGCATAACTGGAAGAATTATCCCAACAAAACCTAAAAGTACAAAAAATATACCTACCGTCTTTTTCAGACGTGGTCGAAGTAAGGTGTAATTTTTAGCTTTTTCGTACATGTTATTTACGTTGACGTGAGAGTTGACCGAATCTTACTTAGGTTCAATAAGTAAGTGCACCACTCCGTTAAAATAACGGAGTATGCGGTA
>DYNY01000045.1 GCA_020720815.1 Candidatus Elulimicrobium sp.
TCGTCGCGCTCTTGAAGAAGCGGAAAAGATATTAAAAGAAAATAAAATGCTTTAGCTTGACAAGTTTAAGATAGTGTTGTATTCTTTTCAAACTTAATTCGTTCTTTGCAGTAACAAACGCAATGCACATCATCCAATACTGATTCGTAGAACCTCGTAAGAAAATCTTGCAAGATAGTCTATGGTTATTTGAAGGATAAATTAATTTAATTTATTCTTCGACGGTATTTAAGGTTATAAAAATTGTTTGAAAAAAAAGACAATAAAATTCTTGACAGTTTTTAAATTGTCTGTTATTCTTTCAAACTCGTGATAAGCGTTTTGTTGCAAAAGTTCTTTGATAATTTATTACCCATCAGCCATAAATTTATTTAGCCAAGTTCTTTTGGAGAGTTTGATTCTGGCTCAGAGTGAACGCTGGCGGCGTGGATTAGGCATGCAAGTCGAGCGATCCCGCAAGGGATAGCGGCAAAAGGGTGAGTAACACGTAAGTAATTTTCCTTTAAGTCGGGCATAGCATCGTGAAAATGGTGGTAATACCCGATGTTATCAGTGATTCGCATGAATTACCGATCAAAGATGGGGATCCTTCGGGACCTGTCACTTAGAGATGAGCTTGCGTACCATCAGCTAGTTGGTAGGGTAACGGCCTACCAAGGCTAAGACGGTTAGCTGGTCTGAGAGGACGACCAGCCACATTGGGACTGAGACACTGCCCAGACTCCTACGGGAGGCTGCAGTCGAGAATATTTAGCAATGGACGAAAGTCTGACTATGCGACGCCGCGTGCAGGATGAAGGTCTTCGGATTGTAAACTGCTTTTGTTAGGGGAGAAACCTGTAATGTTAATAGTATTACAGCTGACGGTACCTGACGAATAAGCCACGGCAAACCCCGTGCCAGCAGCCGCGGTAATACGGGGGTGGCAAGCGTTACTCGGAATTATTGGGTGTAAAGGGCAGGTAGGTGGCTCTATAAGTGAGGGGTGAAATCCTGCGGTTTAATCGCAGAACAGCCTTTCAAACTGTGGAGCTTGAGAGTGACAGAGGAAGATGGAATTCCTGGTGTAAGGGTGAAATCTGTAGATATCAGGAAGAACACCAACGGCGAAGGCAATCTTCTGGGTCACTTCTGACACTGAGCTGCGAAAGCTAGGGGAGCAAACAGAATTAGATACTCTGGTAGTCCTAGCCGTAA
>DYNY01000046.1 GCA_020720815.1 Candidatus Elulimicrobium sp.
AGAGTCGCGTGAAGTTAAAATAATTCCTGGCATAAAAGCACCCCCTTTCTTATTGGAAATTCTCCTTTAAGTACAGCAAAGCTACACTTAAATTCCTCGCACTAAAGCTACGACAGAAGTCGAGAAAGTGCTGTCCTAAAAAGGACATGGAGTACAATAAAGTGTGGGATTATATCGAGATAGAATTAAACTGTACTAAAAATTTAAAGAAACGAAATAGTTAATTTTAGATAGAATACAAATATGAAAAAAATTGCAGTTTTATTTAGTGGCAAGGGGAGTAACTTTGCGCACATTGTCAATACGCTACACCATAAAGAGTGTGAAATCGTTGTTGCCTTAACCAATAATCCTTTGGCGCAGGGCACCCAGATAGCCCAAAAAGCCAACATACCGCTTGAAGTCATCGACTCTAAAACATACTCCAGTAGAGAAGCATTTGATGCGGAAGTGGTGCAGTGTTTAGAGAAGTACACGCCAGATTTGACTGTTTTGGCAGGATTTATGCGTATCTTAACCCCTGTATTTACTGAGCAAATTAAAAGCATCAATCTGCATCCTTCACTTCTTCCGAGGCATAAAGGCTTGCATGCCATCGAAAAAAGCTACCATGATGCGCATCTAAACGGTGGCGTGAGTGTGCATTATGTGACCTCTGAACTTGATAGCGGAGAGATTATCGTGCAAAAAGAGATTAGTAAAACAGGGCTAAGTTTTGAAGCCTATGATGAGAGGATACGCGCACTAGAAAAAGAGGCACTGAGTGAGGCTATTCAAGTTGCATTGAAGTAAATATGCTATGATAGTATAAACAAAAAAAGGAGAGATGTTATGGAAGAGCTAGAGACAATCGAACGAGAAAAAGGGATAGCAAGAGCACTTTTTACACTGCTTTATCTGATAATAGGCAGAGTGATAGCGATGGTTATTTTTGTGATAGCGATTACACAGTTTATCTACCTTTGGGTATCGGGTGAACCCAATGATAAGATTTTGCAGTTTAGTGAGCGTTTGGCTGAGTATAGCAAACAACTTGTTGCTTATGTTGGCTTCAATACCGATGAGAAACCATGGCCCGTAGGTGACTGGCCAAACAACTAAGCAGACCGTAACATTCAATGCATACTTCAGAAATAAAGCTTATTCTTTATAGTTTCATTGGCTTGATTC
>DYNY01000047.1 GCA_020720815.1 Candidatus Elulimicrobium sp.
AAGGCTCATTCACCAATACTTTTAAAAGCATCAGATTTTTTCCTTGTTGCAGTGCAACTATATCACCATAAATATGCCCAAGCTTAAGTTCCATAATTTTCTCCTCCAGTAAGTTTACTAACCTAGAATAGCCATAGGTTCAAGTAGGATATATGTTACCACAAAAATGTCAGATGTTGGTGCTGTGATTAAAAAAAATACCACCCGCCTAACTAGTGACGGATGGTATTTTTTTAATAGTTACCGATAACCCAGTCAGGGTCATCTTCGATGAAGATTGTGTCGACACCATTGGTAACGACACCATTGGTGTTGTTACCGTGAAGATGCACATCTTCACGGTAAACAACCTCATCCAGCCAGTAGGTTTCCCCATGGTCATTTTTTTTACCCCACGATGGGTGGTAGTTTATTAATGTTTCAGTTAGAAGGACAACTTCTAACTCCTCTGGAGTTTCCAAAACGGCCATAACTCTGCCGTCAACCAGATGAGTATAGGTTGTTATATGGCCGAACCCATTATCGTAGTATATCTCTCGACCTTGGTGGTCGTAACGATGTACGACCACCAACATGTTTGTTATATTTTTAATAACCGCCATTGTCCCATTTTCATGGTACTCAAAAATAAATCGTTGGTTGTGAAGGTCGACTTTCATCGAGTCGATTTTTCCACTAGCAGCCACTATCTGTTTTTTTTCGTTGTATTTGAGATGTTTCTCACCGGGAAATTCTTTTTCCAGGTCAAAATCTTTTACATTGTTCATAGTAAAATTCATGATTACCCTCCTCAAGGTAACACTTGCACTGTGACCAGCAGTGCGGGATAAATGGTCTAGAAGGATGATGTATCCTTCTTCTACTTACTATATATGTAACCATAAAAATATCAGAGGTAGATCGGTATTAGTCGATTTACCTCTTTAGACTCGTTACAGATGCATCTGAACTCACAGGAACATAAAATCTTGTAAAATCAAACGCGACTAACCAACAGGTTCCTTTTTAACTTACTCACTTACAGTGATGGATCTAGATATGCATATATCTAGATGAAAAAAGATACGTAGTTGATCCTATACGGTAACCAGTTGTAGGTTACCATATAGGACTTAGAAACAATCAAACAAAAACGCA
>DYNY01000048.1 GCA_020720815.1 Candidatus Elulimicrobium sp.
GCGTAGGTGTGGTATTCAGCCATTATATAGACTTTGTTGAAAAAAATTATGTGAAAAAGCAAAAGGGGTTGAATGTTTGTTCTGGGTGTCAGAATCACTAAAAAGAGGCTTTTGGTGAGTGTGGAGATGGCGGTGTTTGCCATGTTCAAACAAAAAAATAAAAAAAGGGGGATGGAAAATGAAGAAGAAATTATTGGCAGGATTGGCGCTTGGGGTGATGATGTTAGGAATGGTTGGTGTGGCAAAAGCAACACCTGTTGCAATAGGACTTAATGAGTTCTCAGGAAGTGAAACGGTTATCGATTTTTCTTCCATCGGTAATGAAGTGCTAATTAACTCACAGTACAGTGGCTCAGACGTTACCTTCAGTGGATCTTTATATGGAATGACCAACTCAGGTGATCTTTCACAATTCCCAAATAATGGCGATGGAGTTATTGCCTCGAATTGGTTGTATTCTATCGGAAGTCAGGGAACTTGGTTTGATGTAGATTTCGCCAATGTTCTTACGAGAGTTGGTTTCTATATTGAACATTGGCCCACTGATGATTTAACTATCACTTTAGAGTACAACGGCACCTCATCTGGATCGGTTGCTTTTTTAAGCAGTAGTCTTTACTCTGAATTCGTTGGTGTGGAAGATATTAACGGCTTTAACAGGATTAGGGTATCGGTTGCAAGTAACATTAACGGATTTTATGCCATTGATAATTTCAGGTTTGAAGGAGCTGTAGCTCCCGTCCCCGAACCAGCCACCATGCTCCTTATGGGTACGGGCTTAGCTGGTTTGGTTGCGGCACGCAGGAAGAAGAAATAGTTGGCAGTTCTTTAGGCAGGAATCATGTAGCTTATACGTGGTTCCTGCTTTTTTTTCTTTACTCCTCCTCTAAGAAAATCCGACACCCTACCTCGCTTTACTCCCTGATCGTAAATCCTAACGGGTGCCGCAGTTCCACGAAATATAAGGCGTCAAAGCCCTCAGGCTGAAAAGAGAGGTCAGAAAAGAGGGGTCAGGTCTTGAAAAATCACCTAGAGGTTGGGCGCCAATGTCATTAACTTGTGCTTGAACGGAAACCCCGCAGAAGAAAAGGGGACAGATCTATTGTG
>DYNY01000049.1 GCA_020720815.1 Candidatus Elulimicrobium sp.
TGTTGGTGTTGTATTGTTTCGTATTGAAGACCAGAATGTACGTGTTAAAATAATCATACTAAAGAATATGCTGCTAAGATATCGGGATAAATTTCCAGGGCATTTTGTAACTCTTGCTCGTAAGAAGATACGGTTTGTGCCTTTGGAGGACATTCTATGAACACTGCAAAACTACTGAAACGAGTAGTGCTTGACCCGTCGGTCATGCTTGGAAAGCCAGTTATCAAAGGCACCCGTATGCCGGTTGATTTGATTGTGGAAAAAATTGCTATTGGCGAGTCTATTCCGCAGTTGCTTGATGACTACCCCTTTTTAAAAGAAGATGATCTCCGTGCGGCTTTGCTGTACTCGGCTCGTAGCCTGTCCCGTGAAGAGGTGTACGCAGTTTAGGCCCATTGAAACACAGAGTAACGGAGCAACAGAGGAAACAGATAGTTATATGTAGAATGCGGTGTGGGTAGCCGCTTAAAAGCCAGTTTCTCGCTAAGCTCGCCAAGAACGCAAAGTAAAATCTTGAAGCTATCAGGTCAGAGAACAGAAACTAGAGATGTGTGCCTGAAATTTTTTAAATACTGGTTTTCTTAGCGATCTTTGCGCCTTTGCGAGAACAAATGTTTTTAGATGTAAGCTTTAGCCGTTCTCTGTGACTTCTGTATTTAATAAAATTTAATCTAATAATAAGCATTTGAAACACGGAGCAACAGAGGAAATAGGTGATTTATATGCATAATGCAGTGGCAGTAGCCCAAAAGTTTGAACAATTTGTCATACATTATGGAGATGACCCGTTTATTTCAAGAACCATCTCAAAGATGGTTTCAACTCGGCTTATGGTGCTTCAGAAAGATTTAAAGCGAGTTCAAAGTTCGCTGGCTCGTTTTGAGAAGGCATATGGTAAAACATCAGACGCCTTTATGATGGAGTTTCAGAGTGGTCTAGCCGGAGACGCCATGGATTTTATAGAATGGTCGGCATTGGTTCATATGTCAGAACGTCTGCGGGCAGAACGTGCGGCACTGCAGGGTAACTAACTAATGGTAGCCGCCTATTTTAGTGCCTTGAAACAGACGCTGATACTGGCTCAATATA
>DYNY01000011.1 GCA_020720815.1 Candidatus Elulimicrobium sp.
ATGCCGCACATGGTTATTTTGTAAAGTGGAAACAACCACAACCCCAGTCTTGATCTTTAACTATAGCCGGATTGGCGTTTTCAATAAATCCCACTTCTCTAAAGTTGTCAGGTACCAATGAAAATTCAACTAGCTTTAGGGTAGGGAACATGGCCAGGACTTGTTCATATGAGTAAATGCGGTGGGCGTTAAACTCTAATTTAGATTTACCGACCGGGGTAACAAAAATAAAAGATCCACCTGGAGCCAAGACTCTGGCTAGCTCACTAGCGGACTTTACGTCTCCTTGGGGATCTATTGGATCACCATAACGACCAAGGCCTATATGCTCTAGCGTATGCATGCAAGAGAGTGACTTTATTGTGTTAGAAGGGAAGTG
Source organism: Candidatus Elulimicrobium sp. (assembly GCA_020720815.1). GTDB lineage: Bacteria > Patescibacteriota > Minisyncoccia > Phycocordibacterales > UBA918 > OLB19. Next base: position 380 of record DYNY01000011.1, read on the forward strand.
CATGTCGGTTAAATCGGCCTGCTGTGATATGTGGCCAGATAATTTCAAGTTAGCTGGTCGATAATCATAAAAATCAACGGGAACGAAAGCTGAAACAATCGTACTAAATTGCAACATGGAAGAAATATCGACGTGCTTTTCGGGATTAGTCTTAGCAACTATACGAGCCGCCCAAGCCGGGTGATAGACGTAGTGTGGTTCAAATTGCGTAGTGTTTGTTTTATCAATCAATACTGGCTTTAGATTATTGAGTGATAAGGAAAAACGGTGATCTGATTGCAGGGCCTTCTTTAGTTTGAAGTAGTCAGAGATAAACCAAGATAAGGCAAAAAGTCGGCGTAAATTCATATACACAAAGACAGAGCCTGGAATGCGTCTAATAATTTTTTTGGTTGATTCATAAATCATGATAGTAAAGTTTTAAATTTATAAGCTAATTTTTTCAATAGGTTAGGATTCAAATCAATCTTTTGTTTTTTTAGATTAAATTTCTGTGATAGTTTTAGTGTTTCTTTTTCAATCAAAGTATGCTTTTTAATACTAGCTCCGACACTACATCTAAGAGTGTTAAATTGTAGTATTAAACTATTTGGGTACTTTTTTAGTAGTGATATAAAAGCCCTACCAGCCTCAGGGTAATCTTGTTGGCGATAGAGCCATAAGGCATGAATTAATATATCATGCTCGGTGTGGTCAGTGTGATAGGCTTCAAGGCCTTGAGGCTTTAGGTAGTTCAGGTAGTCCTTACTGAATAGATTGGCTTTGCTATCTTTGTATTGTTCTAATACAGTGGCTTGTAAATTTTTTGTACCAAGTTTTGTTTCTCCAAAGACGTCAAAGTCTAGAATTATTTTTCGAACATCTTCGCTTAATAAGTACATAATGTCTTCATAGATGTAATACATGTTCAATGAATATTCTCCAGACTCATAGACCCTTTCAAAGTATGATTTATGCCCACCGGCTTGACGGTGCCAAAATATAGAATTGGGATAAATTTTGACCGTGTTTCCAGCTGAAAGAAAACGAACTTCAAAGCACTGTGTATCAAAACCATGATGTTCGGGGTAGCCTTCGGTCTTTAGATAAGATTCTTTAGTATAGAAAAAATTATCAAGTAGTGTACCGCTATCATTTAATAAATCGAAAAGTTTAATGGATCGTTCAATAATTCTATTTGAATGAAGAGAGTATGATTTTTTGTTTGTACCAACAAAAAATCGTCTTTCATAAAAAGCTACTCCGTCTACTTTTGTTTCTTTAAGATATGAGAGCATAGGTTTGACTGAGTGAGGCTCAAAAAAATTGTCACTATCTAAACAGTAAATTATTTCTCCCGTAGCTTCTTTAATACCAGTATTGCGTGTTGCCCCACCGCCGCGATTTTCTGGATGAAAAACAAGGTTAATATTCTCGTGTTTTTTGGCCATCTCCTCCATTAGTGTTCGTGTACCGTCAGTTGAGCTATCGTCTACCATGATAATCTCAAACTCCGCCACAGACATACCTTGCTCATAGCAAGAATCAACTGCCTCGCAAAGCGTATTTTCACAATTAAAGCAGGGGATAATTATTGATAGTCTAGGCTTCATGGTCTGTTTTATTCTGTAACCCAATAATATTCTTAATAGTTTCGTAAATTGAGATGGTGTTAGACCAACCAAGTTTTTGTGTAGTTTCTGAGCTGTCTCCGAAAATGATAGGAATATTTGGCTGACGAACTAATGAGTCATCAATTTTTATATATGACTTACTGAGGGAGTACTGAGCAAGAATATATTCAGTAATTTCTTTTATTGATATCGGATTACCAGAACAGATTATATAATCGTCAGCTTTTTTTGCTTGTAGAGATAGCCACATAACTTCAACATAAGATGTTGCATCACCAAAATCTCTGATGTTTTCTGGGGCGGCCAACGTGAATTCTTTTAAATTACCTTTCTTTATCTCTTCTGCTTGGGAGATAAAGAATTTTAATATTGTGCCGCGGTCACGCAGTGGAGATTCGTGCGGAAAGAGAATACCATTGACTGCATATATGCCATAGCTATTTCGATACAATTGAATTAAAAAATGACAAGTTGCTTTGGCCACACCATAAGGATGCACAGGTTTAATGTTAGAGTGAGTTGAAATGGGTGATGGTGCTTCTGGGTCAAATATCTCACTCGATGAGGCGTGAAATATTTTTGTTGGTAGTTTTAGCTGTCGTACCGTTTCTAGTATATTTTGTGTTGAAAGGATATTAAAATTTATTGTTGTAACAGGATCTTTGCAAGATTCAGGAATAGAGCTCTGAGCGGCCAGATGATATATCTCGTCTGGTTTAATTACTCCTATAAGTTCTCGTACTATTTTTAAGTCGTCTAATTTACCAAGGTGAAGTTTTATTTCATTTTGAATACCTAGTTTAGCAAAACGCCAAGGCCCAGCTCCTTTTTCCCGATAAATGCCATGCACTTCGTAATCCTTACTAAGTAGTAAATCAGCTAGGTAAGAACCGTCTTGTCCAGTTATTCCAGTAATAAGGGCAACTTTTTTCATGATTCATTATTTTTGATTTTGTTCGTCCAATAATCAAGTGTAAGAGTCTTGGGGTTGAAAGCCGAAACTACTTCTTTGTATACACTGGCTATAGTATTATCGTTTAATTCATTAAGTTCTTCCCAGTCATTTATAACGATTAATGGTACACCGACTTGCTTAAAGTATTCAGTGGTGGGACTAGATTTTACAATTGGTACACCGCCTATATACATAGTGTCCCATGTGCGGTGGCCCTCTTCGCATGAACCAGGTGGTGAAAGCACTAATTTATATTTGTTCAAATTAAGTAGATATGGAAAAAAACCACGCCAACTACTTAAGGTCTCGCTGTTGGGGTGAGATTTAATTATCTCGAGGGCTGGCCCCCGCTCGGTGGGATTAGTTGAAATTGTGAAGCCGTAAAATATTTTATCTAACTTTGTTAGCTTTTTATTTTTAACATAATTAAAGACAGCGGGTATACCGCAGACGTAGTAGTGCTTATTTTCGATACCTAAAGGTATCGGGGTTATTTTTACATCGTTATGTTCAACATTAATTCCGTACCAGTGAAGTAAATTATCTGAAGCCTTTAAAAAAAGTTCTCGAGTGATTTTTGCGTCCCCGTTGTGGGTTACTAATATGTACGGGCACCTAATCTTGGGGTGCACGAGAGAAAGGAATTTTTCAATTAGACTGTCACCTACAAATATGACCTCACCTTCTTTTACGATATAAGGGTCGAAGTCTTGTTTAAGATTATCATAGATATGATCTGCCTTGGAGCGAAAACCATCACCGGTGATGTAGGGGGAGCTTGCTGGGCGAGGATCGCTAGAGTGAGAAATCATTTCCCGGCCAATAATCCTATATAATCTAAAAGCGAAGTCAGATATTTTTTCGGATAATTTCATATTTGATTATTTTGGTATTTCTGGCTGAAAAAATTCTTATGTTATTATGTTATCATAAGACACTTTAAAGGTATATTTACAGCAATATCGATATGAAAGCAGTCATTTTGGCCGGTGGAGAGGGAACGAGGTTGTTTCCAGTAACAAAGCTATTAAATAAGCATCTTTTGCCGATTTATGATAAGCCTATTATCCAGTACGCAGTAGAGAAAATGATTAGTTTTGGTATTAAAGATGTTTTGATTGTTTCTAATCCGCTTTATATCACTCATTTCAAAAGGCTATTCGTGGATGAAAAGAGATGCTCGGTGTCTTTCGTGATTCAAAAAGAGCCAAAAGGGATTGCTCAAGGTTTATTATTGGCTAAAAAGTTTGTAGGTAAGGATAATGTTTTGTTCTGGCTCGGTGATGGAATTGTCGAAGATGATATTTCAAGACATATTCATAATTTTACGACAGGGGCAAAAGTCTTTATAAAAAGAGTGAAAGACCCAGAAAGGTTTGGGGTGGCTACGGTAAACAAAAAACACCATGTACTTGAGATAATAGAAAAGCCAACTGAGCCAAAAAGTAATTACGCCGTAACGGGGATTTATTTGTATGACAATACTGTCTTTACCAAGATGAAGAACCAGCCACCTTCAGCTCGGGGTGAATATGAAATAACCTATATAAATAATAAATATATTGAGGAAAATACTCTTAAGGCAGTTTTTCTTAAGAAACAGTGGTTCGATATTGGTACGTTTGAAAGTCTGTACAAAGCATCAACATTTTTGCGTAAGAAATTCTTGAAGTCTCAGCAGGTAGGTAAAAAATAAATTTATGAAAACTATACTGGTTACGGGAGGGGCAGGTTTTATTGGTAGCAATTACTTAAACGAGTTTGTTCCTCTCTATTCGGGTATAAAGTTTATTAATGTTGATTCTCTAACTTACGCTGGAAATTTGGCTAATGTAACTGTGTCCGCTTTACCAAATTATGTATTTGAGCAGGTTGATATTACTGATGCTTTTAAATTGGAAAATTTATTTGATACTTATAAACCGGAAGGAATTATTCATTTTGCCGCGGAAAGCCATGTCGATAAGAGTATTTCAGATCCAGATGCTTTTATTAAAACAAATATTGGAGGAACAAATAATTTGCTTAGATTAGCCGTTAAACATAGTATTATACGCTTCCATCAGGTCTCTACAGATGAAGTTTATGGCTCGCTTGGCGAAGAGGATAGTGCTTTTACTGAGTCAAGTCAATTAGCACCCAATAATCCATACAGCGCCTCTAAGGCGGCTGGTGATCTACTGGTGCGCTCGTATTACAAAACTTTTGGTCTTGATGCGGTGATTACTCGCTGCTCCAATAACTATGGTCCCAATCAAGACGATACCAAGATGATTCCTTTGTTTATAAAGAAGCTATTGGCTGGTGAAAGGGTACCCCTTTATGGAGATGGCCTACATGTGCGAGACTGGCTACATGTCAGTGACCATGTACGGGCGATTGATTTAGTTTTCCATAAAGGTAAAAGTGGAGAAATCTATAATGTTGGTGGAGACAATGAATTGACTAACATCGTATTAGTTAACAAACTACTTAAGCTTACCAATAGAAATAGTGACGCAATAGAATTTGTCACCGACAGAAAAGGCCACGATCGTCGCTATGCAATTGATGCTTCTAAAATACAAAATGAATTAGGTTGGAAACCAGTGGTTACATTTGAAGAGGGGATTGCAGATTTACTTGCCCTGTCGAACTAAATTTAGATATTTTTTAAAACTATTAAATAATATAATCATTCTAATCAGTGGTTTGTATATAAAATCAGGAATCAAAGCTTTTATTTTTTGAATAGTTTGATTCTTTTGTGCCCTTTGCATCGTTGGCTCACGTTTTTCTCTTATAGAATATAGACCTCGTGATTGTAGAGAGTAGCCAGGATCGCTATGGTCGTCATCAATATTGGCAAACAGCTCTTGCTTGGGTAGGGTAATAGTTATAGGCAACCAATTTTTACATCCACCACCTTTTTCAAAATTAAAAGGTGTCTGCTTTGGATATTGCCTTAGGAAGAGTTTGGTTTCGAGAATGATTTTTTTGAAAAGAGCCAAAGAGAAAACCCCGGCCATACTAATTATAAAAATTGAATAATTTTTTTCAATTTCAAATAAATCCTTTTTTGTGAGAGTAAAAGTTGCGCTAATTTCGTTCTCGATTTTCGGTAAACTCTGGTAGTGAATTAGAATTTCACCACTGTGCCACCAGGAATATTCCAGGTAGTCTGAATCATCCTTCTTCATGTCATGTATTAGTTCACTATAGATTTTTGGGTCGACCGTGTTTATATGGTCTTCAAGCCAGAAAAGAACAAAATCTGAGTTAATACTTGAGAGCATTTGCTTAGTATCATGAAACCAACCCTGCTTACTCTCTAAAGAAAAACTTATAAGTTTCTCGCCTAAGTGTTCTTGTAAAAAGGAAATAGTTTTTTTTGCGTGAATACCCCGAGCATTAACTACCCATTTTTCGGCGGAGATATCTTTGAATGAATTAAAAGAATCCACCATCCGCAAATACCGCTCGTCAGAGTTTATATAGAAATTTGCGAATATCGTTAATGTAGGCATATTTAATTATTGAGTATCTTAACATGATATGAGACCACTACTGAACTAGATTTTATATACCAAACGATTTAAGGTGATAAGTTTTCAAAAAAATTGATTTTTAACTAAAATATGTTCTAGTCTAGATAGAAAGTAGCATTTTCTTTGCATAGGACACATAAACTTGTTTTACAGCCCAGAAAGAGGTGAAAAATGACAAAGCGAAGTGAGATCACTCTGAGTGGTCAACTGGTGAAGCGTCAGAATTGGAAGGATGCTTTGGTGGGCGCGGTGGTAGCTACCTTTTGCCTTCGAGAAGCTATGAGCTCACCTAATATGTACTAGATCGGTATGAATGGCTCGTTACCAAACGGGTCAAAGGAGATGAGAAGGGTCAATTCCAGGCACATCACGGTGGCTCTCTCAAGGTTACCGATATCGACATCTGGGATGGAGCGTGCCGGGGAAGTGTGGGAGGAGACAGGATATACCCTTGATCCTGCCGACATGACGTTTTTGACACCGGTTGGCCCAGCCATCTATCGTTCGGAGCTTACCTTAGATGCTAACAATTGGTTGCAGCTCCAGATTAGTGGAGAAGAGGCCGAACCGACTGTTGCTTTCGCCGTTCCATTGTTCCTTTGCAATATAACCGGACTTACGGCTGGAGCAGAGACCGATAGGGAGGTGAAAGACCAGCGATGGATGACTGCTCGGCAGATTGTGGCGGAGTATGGTTCCAAAGAAATCAATTCACCTTACTCGCCGTTCAACTATTTACAGATGTTCGTCCCAATCTTACTTTTTTTGGCTACCAGAAGGTGATTTGATTGTTGATTGAGAGAATTTGTTCTTTTATTTCTTCATTATACAAACCCGCCTTCAGGATCACATTTACAGGACCTTTATCTTTTAATATTTCTGGTGACTGTACGATGAATTCAGTACCGTAGAGTCTCCTGTCCTTTTTTAATGAGCTATTGTCAAGAATAGTAGTTAATTTATTTTTATCAAGTCCAAAAGCAAATAGGTATGAAGCAAAGATATGAGCACCAAAGAAATAAGTCGGTGTGGTGGATACATTCATTTTCTCGTTAAGATCAGTAACCAGTTCTGTATGATAATCTACAAATTCTGTGAATATTTTTTTATATTCCTCATATTTATTTTCCTGCACAGGAATTTCGAGAGGCATATCTGCTTTTTCAGCTGTATAAAGCACACTATGATCTTTGTAGAAGAATTTATCAGTCACCTTGAAATTGTATTGTGGTAGCAATATATCAATGAAGTAGTCGGTGAAGAACATTGTGTGTTCAAAATTCAACGCATTTGTGAATTTCCGTTCAAGCCATAATTTAAGGTTGGGATAGGCGAAAACAAATTTATCTCCAGTTTGCATAAAGCTTGAGATATCTTTTAGGAATGTGTGAGGTTCATAGACATGCTCCATAACCTGTGAAAAGGTGATTGTGTCATAGTGCTCTGTAGCTTTAAAATTACTATCAAAAAAACCAGGCATGACTTTTAGCCGATCGCTATTCTCACGAAGTGGGTTTGGTTCTAGGATTGTCCAGGTGGTAGAGTCGGTCATACCTACCACTTTTTCAGCAACTACACCAATACCGCCACCTATCTCTAGAACATTTTTTGGATTGGTCTTGGCAATGTATTCTGAAAAATAAGAATAATATTCCTCCCAGGTTTTCCCAAAGCCGTCGACATGTTGTTCCTGGTAAAGTATTTCAAGTGGAATAAGTTCAGTGAGTTGAATCACTCCTGTTTCTGGATCAATCGCCCACTTCATATCCGCAACTAAGTCTTCATTTGCTGGTGTGTCAACACAGCCAAAAAATACTGGAAAATCTTTTAGGACTAATAGATTTTCAAGATTTTTCTTGCCAGTAAGTATACTGTGGTCACGAGTAATGAGGGTATCGATTTTTTTCATATTTATTTAATTCTTTTTAAAACAAAGTTTTTGGTTAGCGATGATTTAGAGTGCTCTGTAATGGTAAAAGTTTTACTAAGTTCTTGGATGATTCCATCGACAGTATTTTTATAACTGTCCATGCATCCATAATCATCAAAAAGTAAGTAACAGGTATCTGCAATTAAGTTACCGTCTTTGAGTATGGTATGAACCTCATAGAGAGAACTTGATATGTCGCTATCGATATGGATAGGCAAAATTTATTTTGGGTTATTTCTTTTACTTTTAGTAAGATGGATTCAGTCTTACTAAAAGAAGAATCTTCAATGAAAATATTACGCTTAGTGACTCCGTATAAGTACGGGCTTTGTTTGAGATTGTTTTCACATTCAGCTTTTGATGTGTCGGAAAATGCCCCTTTTGCAAATATACCTTTAGTGTTTGGTAAACCTTCGAAACTATCTATACCAATAATTTTTTTACTGAAAAGAGCTTGACGTTCGATAAAATAACTTAACCATAACAAAGAAAAACCCTGCCATGTTCCAAACTCGATAATGTCACCCTTAATATTATTTTGTTTCATCTCTGAGACGATTTTTTTAAAGTTTTTAAGCCGTCCAATTTGGTGTTCAATTTCTTTGTCACCTAATTCTTTTGCTACTTGGTGGTAATCTTCGTTTAAATCCTCTACTTTATAATGTAAGTCTAAGTTGGACTTGGATAAGCTATGCAGGCGTCTTATCTTTTGTACACTGGGATGGCGCCCTAGTTTTTGCTTTAAATTCTTAATCATATTATCTTCTCAAGGGGATTTGACTGTCTTTATTAAGGATGCCAAGTAGGCGTTTTTAGTATATCATCTTGGTTGGATTGACGCATTTAAGAACTAATTTGGGAGATTTGATATAAAATGTGACCCCTGATACATTTGATAGTAAATTTAGACACCGCTATGATAAAAGAAAATCTTAAACTGATATTGGGAGAAATGGAGTGTGTTTTGTCGAAAGTTGATGAGGAACAAGTAGGTGAACTAATAATAGCTATTTTAAGTTCAAAAAGAATTGTTTGTGTTGGGGCCGGGCGTGTCGGGTTGGCGCTCAAGGGTTTTGCGATGAGGTTGGGTCACTTTGGTCTTGAAGCCCATATGCTTGGTGATACTACTGTGCCGCATATTGGGGAAGGTGATTTGCTTTTGACATGTTCGGGTTCGGGGGAGACACAGACAGTTTATGATATTGTTGTTATTGCTAAGCATAACAAAGCAAAAGTGGCTCTGGTGACCGGTAATCCGGCTTCTCGTATGGGGGATTTGTCTAATGTGATTGTAGAACTAAAGGCTCCATCGAAGACAAAGCCACTAGCTGACCTGGTGTCTGTACAACCAATGACGACTTTAAACGAGCAGTGTTTGGGTATATTTTTTGACGCAGTTGTGCTACAAATGATGCGACAAATGGATGAAACTCACGATACTATGTGGGCAAGGCATTCTAATTTGGAATAAATATGTATAAACAAAAAAGGTATCATATTCTCGCTTCCTTAATCTGTGGCAATCCCCTGGAGCTCTTTAAAGAAATTCATGACCTGGAAAAGGGTGAGGTGGATGGTATACACTTTGACGTTATGGATGGACAGTTTGTGCCTCGATTGGGTCTATATCCTGAATACTTGAAGGCAGTGAAGTCAGTAACTGACTTACCAGTAGATGTTCACTTGATGATAGATAATCCAGAGGCGTCGATTCGCGCTTTTCTAGACATGGGGATGGCCCCAAATGATAATATTACTGTTCACGCTGAAGCCACCAAACATCTTCACTATGCGGTGAAGATGATAAAGGACTCGGGTATTAAGGTTGGTGTAGCGCTCAATCCAGCCACGTCACTCTCGGAGTTAGATTATGTTTTGCCAGACTTGGAGCGAGTGGTTTTGATGGCAATTAATCCAGGAATATTGGGGCATAAACTTATTCCACATATGTTTCGTAAAATTAAAGATTTGAAAGAAAAATTACATGACTATCCGCATATACATATTGAAATTGATGGTGGTGTTTCGCCTGAAAGTGCTGCCAAAATGGTAGAGTTTGGAGCGGATATGTTGGTCTGTGGTTCTTCTTCTATTTACAAGAAAGGCCGTTCACTTAACGATATGGTAAGGGAATTTAGAGCTATAATTGATACTGAACTAAACGTGTTTACTCGTAATTAAAGTTTTAATATGGATTATAAGGTCCTTATAACCACTACTGGGATTGGGCAACGCTTGGGAGATTTAACAAAGTACACAAATAAGGCTTTAGTGCGGGTTGGTAAAAAACCAGCCATTTCTTATGTGGTTGAGGCCTATCATGAGGATACTAAATTTGTCATCACGATTGGATATTTTGGTGAACATGTACGAGAATTTTTGACCTTGGCCTATCCTGAGCGAAGTTTTGAATTTATTGAAGTTGATAAATATGTAGGGGAGGGATCAAGTCTTGGTTACTCCATGTTGCAAGCAAAAGATGTTTTGCAATGTCCTTTTATCTACCATGCTTCAGATACGATAGTTACTGAATCAATTCCGGTTCCGACTGAAAATTGGATTGGGGTTTATAAAGGCGATGATACATCCCAGTATGCATCATGGCAGAATATGGGTGGTGGAAAGTTAAGGTTTAGTGATAAAGGGGCGACTGATTTTGATTACATACATATTGGCTTAGTCGGAATTAATGACTATAAGACTTATTGGAAAAACTTGGAGTCATTATATAAAAGTAATCCATCAGACCAGTCTCTCAATGATTGTCGGGTGCTTGAAGCAATGCTTTCACATGGTTCCTCTTTTAACCTTGGGGTGTTTAATGAATGGTACGATATAGGTAATACGACAGCGTTATACCGTACTCGGAGTGTAATAGTCGATTATTTTGAAAATTTAGAAAAATTGGAAGAATCGATCTTTTTATTTGATAACTTTGTTATAAAATTTTTCTATGATGCCAAGATAGTGGAAGAGCGCGTCGCTCGCGCTCGGTCATTGGGTAGTCTTGTGCCAAAAATTGAAGGGGTGACTAAGAATTTTTACCGCTATGCTTATGCGCAAGGGCACACATACTCAGATGTGGCTGTGCCAACAAATTTTTCTGAATTTTTAACTTGGGCAAAAAATAATCTTTGGCTAAAAAGGAATGAAGTGAGTGAGACGAAGTTTAAAGCTGTTTGTTTGGACTTTTATTCTGAAAAAACTAAAAAAAGAATAAAACAATTTCTGGAAGAAAATAATCTAAAAGATGAAAAGCACATAATAAATGGTGAAGCTGTGCCAGCGATAGTTGATCTACTTAACCAGATAGATTTTGATTGGCTCTCAAATGCTGAACAGTATCAATTTCACGGTGACTTTATTCTCGATAATGTTGTGCAAACAGAGAATGGTTTTTGCTTAATTGATTGGAGGCATAATTTTGGTGGTTTACTTGAATCGGGAGATCTTTATTATGATTTAGCGAAACTAAATCATAACCTTTCGGTTAATCATGAAATCATTAATAAAAATCTTTTCAGTGTACAACTCGCAGATGACAATGTTGTAGATTGTGAGATTCTAAGAAAAAATAATCTAGTGGAATGTCAACAGATTTTGTGGAATTTTATTGTCGGTGAAGGTTATGATTTAAAGCGAGTAAAGCTTTTGACTGGAATCATTTGGCTTAACATGGCGCCATTACATCATTATCCATTTGATCAGTTTTTGTATTACTTCGGTAAGTTGCATGTGTGGCAGGCATTGAAAGAAATTAAATATAATTCTTAATTATTAAATTAACTTTGTCTGAAGTCTTTTCTCTATCCCTTCAGAAGCGTAAGGATGTGCAGACAGGCTTCACCGACCGCCCCTTCTCCGGACTTTAATTGAGTTACGAATTTGGCTTTTTCTTTGGCTGTATAAAAGCCGTTGTTTGGAGCTATTGAATAAGCGACATGTTCAAATATTTTTGCATCATGCATCCCGTCACCCATGTATATGGTTTTAGATAAATCAAAGTTTTCGGTAATCCAGCACAGTCGATCTTTTTCGGATACAAGAGTAAGTTGTAGGCCCATGTCATCGACAACACGCTTCCTGCTGATTTCATATCCTCTATGATCTGCGGTAATAGCGCAAACATTTAATTTATCTTTTAGGAGTTTTATACCGTCATTATCATGCGGGCCAAAGGTTTTAGAAAATTTTCCATCTATGGTGTAAACAAATTGACCAGTGGTCAGAACTCCATCCACGTCAAGAATTAAATCAGTGTATTTAATATTCATATCTTCAAAATTTAGGCAATAATAGCACTTTAGCATTGGCTTTGCCATGAAAAATCTAGGCCAAGAAACGAGCTCTCTTTAAGAGGTTATTTTTGGTAAGTAAAAATAAAAAGACAATGCAGAATAGAGTAAGTAGAGTGGAATAGGCTGCTCCTACAATACCAAGTAGAGGAATTAAGAAAATATTAGCTATCACGTTGATACTGGCTCCGAAAACAGTAAAAAACAAGAAGACTTTTGTTATATTTTCAGTTATGAAGTAATTATATATGAGTGAGGTAGCAACTGTACCAAGATTTGTCCATACATAGACTCTCAGGATATGAGTTGATTCGACAAATTCTGCACCAAAAAGTAATTTTATAATGTAAGGTGCACTAATAAATAATACGAGTACCATTATAAATGAGATGCTTAGACACAAAATTGCCAGTGACCTAAATCGTTTATGGTACTGCGTAGAATCTGTTATCTTTGCATTTACGACGGCGGGGAATAATGATCCGATGATAACCCCGGGTAAAAAACTTAATGGTTCTGTCAGTCTTACTGCCACTTCATATAGTCCAACTGCTGTAGAGTTAATAATGTGTTGAATCATAACCTGGTCGATTCGTGCATAGATATAACCGGACACGCCAGCAAGCATGAGAGGCCATGAATCATAAAAGAGTTTTTTGAATATTGTAAATGAGAAAGACCAACTACGAGGAGACTTTTTTAAAATCTTTATATATAAAAAGATGTTAGCTACTCCATAAAATAGCGCTTCAAAAGCAATTATTCCAGCAAAATAGAGGATACCCTTGTCGAAGAAAATTACTAAAAGTTTAAGAGCTGGTAGGAAAAAGGCAAGAAAAATAGATATGTAAGAGGGGTATTTTGATAGCACTTGAGCATTGAATAAGTGCCCGACGGTACCAAATGGTTGAAAGATAAAACTAAGGGAAATAATACCAATGAGCCAAGTTAGGCTATAGTCATTACTGATAGTGATGCTGACTATCACCGTGACTAAAAATGTCAAAATGCCAAAAAATAGCTTTGTGAAAACTGCTGTGCCAAGTAGCTCATTTTCCTTTTCGGGATGAGCGACTAAATCTCTGTAAATAATTAAGTCGATACCCAGTGACGCAAATATAGAAAAAATTGAGACAAAGCTCTGAGCATAACTGAGTTTGCCGTAGTTTTCTGGACCTAGGTATCTAGCTACTATAGCTATAGTAAAAAAAGAGACGACAAAAGAGATTAGTTTGGCTACAAATATCCAACTAGTATTTTTAAAGTACTTTTTAAAACCCTCCTTGTCCCAATCACTGATTAGGCGTTCATAGAGCCAGGGGGGGAGGATTTTCCGGGTGATTGAATTTATAAGTCGATACATAAAACAATATAGTATATGAATAATACTATATTGATGGGTTTAAAGTTACTTAAAATTAGAGTAGTTACAGGTGATTCAGATACCACGCATAGGTACTTTTTATGCCTTCTTTGAGGGAAATTTTGTGTTGGAATCCGAGAGAGTGGAGTTTTGATACATCGAGTAATTTGCGTGGGGTGCCGTCGGGCTTCTCGGTGTTCCACTCAATGGTGCCGGTGTAGCCGGTAACTTCTTTGATGGTCTCGGCCAGTTCCTTAATAGTACAGTCTTCTCCGGTGCCGATGTTTACTATTTCAGCGTCATTATATGTATTCATTAGATGAAGGCAGGCTTCCGCTAGGTCATCAACGTGGAGAAATTCTCGCATCGGTGTGCCAGATCCCCAAAGTGTGACACTGGGAGTTAATGTGAGTTTAGCTTCGTGAAAGCGTCGAATCATCGCGGGAAGAACATGCGAAGTTTCTAGGTCGAAGTTGTCATTTGGTCCATAGAGGTTGGTGGGCATGACGCTAATAAAATTACTGCCATACTGACGGCGATAACTTTGGCACATAATGATCCCAGCAATCTTTGCTATCGCGTAAGCGTCATTGCTGGGTTCTAAGGTACCAGTCAATAAGTACTCCTCTTTGATTGGTTGGGGAGCGAGTTTGGGGTAGATACAGGAACTACCAAGGAAGAGAAGTTTAGTAACGCCTGATTGATGGGCAGCCTCAATTACATTATTTTGAATGACCAGATTTTGGTGGATGAAGTCAGCTGGATAAGTCTTGTTGGCCATGATACCACCTACCTTAGCAGCAGCCAGGAAAACGTACTCGGGTTTTTCGGTAGCAAAAAAATTACTAACGGCTTTAGTATCTAAGAGGTCTAGTTCAGTGCGCGTGCGGGTGAAGAGGTGAGTGTGACCCGCTTTCTCTAGCGCACGGACAATAGCCGAACCAACCAGTCCTCGATGCCCAGCAACATAAATTTTGGCTGTTTTTTTTATCATAATATTTAGAAGTAGAAATGCCCGTGGTTTTTTTGCATTAAGGCAAAATCAGCCTTGGTCATTAGTTTCGCTAAATCAGCAAACTTGGTCTTGGCTTCCCAGCCAAGCTTCTCTTTAGCTTTGGCGGGATTACCTAATAGTAAATCAACTTCAGTTGGTCGGAAGTAGTGGGGGTTGATTTTGATGATAGACTTACCGGTCGCTTGATTAATTCCAACTTCGTCTACTCCCGTGCCTTCCCAAGCTAGTTTGATATCTAGCTCATCACAAGCGGCTTCGATAAATTCGCGGATACTATGAGTCTCGCCGGTAGCAATAACAAAGTCCTCGGCCACATCCTGTTGAAGCATACGCCACATGGCATCGACATACTCTGGAGCATAGCCCCAGTCACGTTTGGCGTCGAGGTTACCGAGCTCGAGAGTTTCTTGTTGGCCTAATTTTATGTTGGCTAGTCCAATCGTAATTTTGCGGGTGACGAAGTTGTAGCCACGACGTTCACTTTCATGATTGAAGAGGATACCGTTGCAAGCAAACATATCATAAGCCTCACGGTAGTTTTTTATAATCCAAAAACTATAGAGCTTAGCGACACCATACGGACTACGAGGATAGAAGGGAGTGGTCTCGCTTTGGGGAGTTTCTTGTACTAGTCCATAGAGTTCTGAAGTTGAAGCCTGATAGAATTTTGTTTTATGACCAAGACCTTGCTTGCGAATAGCTTCGAGGATAGTTAGTGTGCCCATGGCGTCAGTCTCAGCTGTCAGTTCCGGTAAGTCAAAAGAAATGCGGACATGACTCTGGGCCGCTAGGTTGTATACCTCGTCTGGTTCGATTTCGCGGATAAGGGTTGAGATGTTGGTGGTGTCGGTTAGGTCTCCGTAATGCAGGAAAAGTGAACGGTCATGTATTTCAGGGTCGTTAAATAAGTGTTCGATACGGGCAGTACGGATAGAGCTACTAGGACGTTGGATACCGTGTACTTCATAACCTTTCTCTAAGAGAAGTTCGGCTAAGTATGATCCATCTTGACCGGTGATACCAGTGATCAAAGCTTTTTTCATAGATGCTTATTCTAACAGATGATAGGGGAAATAGGTTACAGGGAGTACCAGAAAAGGGAAGTCATTTTGGTGGTGTCTTGGGGTTAGACAATGTAAGATTGACACATATACTACATAGTATATACTTTGTAGTATATGAATACCAAAACCGTCATAAGCGTAAAGACAGATAAAGTTACCAAAGAAGCAGCTCAAGAGGTAGCTAAAAGTATGGGTCTGAACTTGAGTACTTTGTTGAACTCTTATTTGAAGCAAGTTATTTATACCAGAAGGGTTGAGTTGTTTGCGCCAGAACAGATGACACCAAAGTTAGAAAAAGCAATTTTAGCTTCGATAAAAAGTGGTGTGACTCAGCGGTCTTATACTACAGCTAAGGACTTTATAGAGGATTTAAATAATTAGTTATGAGACTGAATAAGACTCGTAATTTTGTTAAGCAGTATAAAAAATTACCTGAGAAAGTTCGGCAACAGTTTAAAATCAGGTTAGAGTTATGGCTTATGAACCCGGAACATCCAACTTTACGAACACATCTACTTAAAGGTAGCTTAAAAGGACATTGGAGCTTTAATATCAACGGTGATTATCGAGCTGTGTATTATTTTACAAGTGACGAAGAAGTGGTCTTTACTTTGATTGGAACTCATAGTCAATTGTATTAGATAAACCTTAAGGTAAGGTGCAAGTAACCAGGATTGGTTTTGACCGGTTGTAGTGGGTATGAAAGAAAAAAATAATCAACCAAAGCGGATTGTTATTTACGGTGGCTTTGATCCGATTCATCCGGGGCATATTGCGTTGATAGAATCAACGGCGAAGTTTGGGGAGGTACATGTAGTAGTAAATAGTAATGACTGGTAGATTAGAAAAAAAGTTTCTTCTTCCAGCCTTTTACTGATCGGAAGAAAATTATTGAGGCCTACACACCACACGTGCATGCGGTAGATGATACCGATGGTACGGTGTGCGAGGCGTTGCGCCGAATTAAGCCAGACTATTTTGGTAATGGGGGAGATCGGACTAATAAAAATACACCGGAGCTAGATGTTTGTCATGAGCTGGGTATTGAGCCAGTATTTGAGCTTGGTGGAGTAAAGTATACTTCCAGCTCAATGATTAATGGTCTGAGGCGAGTAACGACCCGGTGGGGTTTTTATGATGTGCTGTTAGATATGCCGAAGCTGAAGGTGAAGATACTTAATATTGAAGCCGGTAAAAAATTGTCTTTGCAACGACACAATGACCGTAGTGAATTTTTTTATATTCTACCGTTGCCTTCTCTAAAAGGGTGGATAGCATTTAAATCGGATAAAAAGTCTGCTAGTTTGATTGAAAATATTTCGTCGTTAAGAAGTTATTGGTCGTCTTGAACATAGGGTCCCCTCTGGGAGGGGTTTATGAGAAGGGAACATTAAATAAAATCATAGCACATTATTATCCATAAAATAGACCCTACGTAACACTACTAAAAACGTTCAATGTATTAATCCGTTCGTCTAGAGTATCCGGACGGGTATTTAATGTGGTATATTTTTAGCCATATGAAAGATTTTTTAAAGGTTTTGGTGTATGGGAGTTTATTTGCTGTGCCGTTTCTAACGATGTTTGTGGTGAATGATTATTTCTTTCCTTTTATTACCGGAAAAAATTTTGCTTTTCGTATTTTAGTTGAAATAGCTTTTATGTCCTGGGCCTTATTAGCCTTGATTGACACTAAATATAGGCCAAAGTTTTCTTGGATACTATCAAGTTTTGCGGTACTCCTCCTGGTGATGTTTTTTGCTAACCACTTTGGACAAGATTCACAGACTAGCTTTTGGAGTAATTTTGAAAGAATGGATGGGTACGTCACTTTGGTGCATGTGTTTCTTTATATGGTGGCACTAGGTAGTACTCTTACTACTAGAAAAAATTGGTTGGCTTTTCTTAATACCACGGTTGGGGTGGGGGTCATTGTATCTATTTATGGTTTAGCTCAATATTCGGGAGCAATTGAAGGATATACTGGTCGAATTGAGAGTTACTTAGGCAATGCTGCCTATTTGGCCATTTACATGTTCTTCCATATCTTCATTACTTTTTGGTTGTTTGTAGAAAGTAAGTCAAATGTAAGTAGGGTTATTTATGTATTATTGGCTACTTTGTTTACCTTTATTTTAATAGGGACTGGTACACGAGGTACGGTCCTTGGGTTGCTTTTTGGTTCATTTGTAATGGTGGCCTATATGGCTATTTTCGGGGCAAAATATCCTGAATTTAGACGTTATGCGATTGGCGCTTTTCTAGTCTTATTAATTGGAGCGGGTTCATTTTATGTTGCTAGAGATTCTGCTTTTATTCAAAATAATGACAACTTTGCCCGTATTGCTAATATTGATCTAAAAAGTGACTTGGTGGTGCGTGGGACTATTTGGGGTATTGCCTGGGAGGGGGTAAAGGAGCGACCGGTATTAGGCTGGGGTCAAGGTAACTTCAACTATATTTTTAATGAAAAGTACGATCCATTTTTGTATAACCAGGAACAATGGTTTGATCGGGCGCACAATATAGTGATGGACTGGCTAGTAGCCGGTGGTTTCTTGGGTCTAATTGCTTACTTTAGTATCTTTGTGGCTTGTCTTTACTATTTAGTTGTTTTGCCGTGGCGTAGACCAGACGAGCAGACTTTCACTGTACTCGAACGAGGTGTACTTATTGGTATCTTAGCTGGTTATACGACCCACAACTTGGTGGTGTTTGATAACCTTATTAGCTACATCTTCTTTGCGGTGGTGTTGGCTCTCATCCATAGCAGGGTAGGTGAAGTAATACCTAAAGTAGCGAAAGTAGAAGTTGATAAAAATTTAATTAACCAATTTTTTGCGCCGGTTGGCATCGTGATTGTGGTAGTACTTATCTACACTATTCATTTACCAGGTATGCAGGCAGCTGGCGATATTATTGATGGCTATCGATCGGCTACACCGAAGGATAAGTTAGTAGCCTTTAAGCAGGCAGTAGATAGAAATTCTTTTGCTCATCAAGAAATCACTGAGCAAATATCACAACAGGCTATGAGTATGGCTCATGATGAAAAAGTCACCTCGGAAGTGAAGCAGGAATTTATCACGGTGGCTGAGGCTGAGCTCAATCGTCTTGTAAAAGAAAAACCAGGAGATGCTCGTGTACATGTTTTCTTCAGTACTTTTTATCGTTCACTAGGTAATTTAGAAAAAGCCGGCGAACAGATGGATATTGCACGAGGACTATCACCGCGTAAGCCGTCTATAGTTATGCAACAAGCAATTATTAAGTATAGTCAGGGTGATGTAGCTGGAGCACGAGATATTTTCGGCGAAGCTTTTCATCTTGATGAGAGAAACGATGAAGCACGAGAATACTACGCGTCTACTCTCTTTGCGACTGGTGATGCTGAGGGAGCTAAGGCATTGATTGTAGATGAAAGAATCTACCGACTTTTTGCCTTAAGTGATTTCTTTGTAAAGGTAGTAAACGACGCTGGTGATATGGCATATCTGACTGAGCTTTATAAGTCACGCGTAGAACAGAAGCCAGAAGTGGCCCAAAACTGGGCATCGCTTTCATTCTTGTATTACCAAGCTAAAGAGACTACTAAAGCGGTTGAAGTGTTGAGGCAGGCAATGATTGCAGTCCCGACTTTCTCTAAATCAGCGCAGTGCTTTATCACTAACATGGAGGCTGGTAAGGAGCCGGGATTAGGTTGCTAGATAAAATATTATGGCTATCGTGATACAACAGCACACGGCCTTATCCGAGCACACCACTCTTAAGACGGGTGGTGCCGCGCGTTATATGGTAGAAGTGCTGAGTTTAGAAGATTTGCGGGAGGTGGCAGATTTTATAGTCAAAGAAAAACTAGAGTATTTAGTATTTGGCGGTGGGTCAAATATTTTTGTGGGGGAAGTAGGGTTCTCTGGTGTAGTAATCAAGATGATGAATAAGGGGATTGTGTACGAGGAAAAAGAAACTGGTGAGGTAAAAGTAAAGGTAGCATCTGGAGAGTGGCTAGATAAAGTGGTAGAAAAAACTGTCACGGATGGTATTTTTGGCTTAGAAAATCTCTCGGCTATTCCGGGTACAGTAGGGGCAACACCAGTACAAAATGTCGGGGCGTATGGAATGGAAGTAAAAGATCTAATTACAGAGGTAGAAGCATTTCATTTACCAACTAAAAAAGTGCGCGTATTTAGTAATGAAGAATGCAAATTTGGTTATCGTGATTCTTTTTTTAAAACAAAAGTTGGTAGTGAGTATATTATTCTGGCGGTGAATTTTTTATGCAATAAAAAATTCACCGCCAGAATAGCTTATGGTGATTTGGAAAAAAGATTTATTACAGAAGCCCCGACTGCACTTAGGGTTCGAGAAGCACTTATCGAAATACGTGGAAAGAAATTTCCTGATTGGAAAGTGTTGGGTACAGCGGGGTCATTTTTTAAAAATCCGATCATACCTCGTACAGAAGGCCAAGCCTTGCGTGCGAGGTATGAAGACTTACCAATCTATGATGTGAGTGCTGATATGGTAAAAGTACCACTCGGGTATATCCTTGATAAAGTGTGTAATCTCAAGGGTTTTCGGTCTGGTAATGTTGGTCTTTATGAAGAACAAGCTTTGGTCCTAGTAAATTATGGGGGAGCTACACCGACGGAAATAATTTCATTTGTGGAAGAAATTAAGTCTCGTGTTTTTACAAAGACTGGGATAATGATTGAACCTGAGGTGAGGTTTATTTAAATTGTTTACGTGGAAAACTTTTTTTAAAAAGCTCGATATAAAAATAAAATAATAAATAATTCGTGTAAAAAAATAAAATATTTTTTTACACGAATTATTTATCCACAAATTTTTTTTACAAAAGTGATTGTAATAAATTTTCATACGCGCGATAATACATATAAGCAAATATCTTCTCTCTCCGAATTGTTCTTTCAAATCGAGAAGGTCTTGCGGTCGAATTTTATCCACTAAATACTCTCATCACAACATGCCAGTAACAAAGAAAAAGGCAGTCAAGAAAGTAGCAAAAAAGACCGCAAAAAAGGCAGTCAAGAAAGTTGCTAAGAAGGCTGTCAAGAAAGTAGCAAAGAAGGCTACTAAGAAAGTAGCAAAGAAAGCTGCAAAAAAGTAATCCGTGCGGATGGGTCATACCATCTGCTCGTTAAGCTCATAGCATAATCGCCCCAAACAGGCGATTTTGCTTTTTTGTATTTATCGATAATAGCGTATATACTAGGCCCACTATGTCATTTTTAGATAATTTTTTTGGTCCATCTTACGAGAAAGAACTAAAGGGCGCTGAGCCTTTGGTATTGGCTATTAACGCCAGAGAAGAGTTTTTTTCGAGTTTGAAAGACGGAGAATTAATCGAAAAAATGAACGAGCTAAAATCCTTAGTACAATCTGGTACTAGTTTGGATACTGTGTTAGTTGATTCTTTTGCGCTTACGCGTGAGGCGGCCAAACGAACCATTGGTTTACGTCATTATGATGTTCAGATCATTGGCGGTATCATTTTGCATCGTGGCAAAATTACCGAGATGCGTACAGGAGAGGGTAAGACTTTAGTTGGTACACTACCTGCTTCGCTCAATGCTCTCACTGGTAAAGGGGTGCATGTTGTGACAGTAAATGATTATCTCTCTCGTCGAGATGTCGTGTGGATGGGGCAGATATATAATGCCCTTGGTCTTACGGTTGGAGTAATCAATCATGATTCATCGTTTTTGTATGATCCAAATCACGCGGAGGAAGATAAGGTACGTGACGAAGTTGGCTCATATAAAATAGTCTATGATTTTTTGCGTCCTTGCACACGCCAAGAAGCTTATAGTGCTGATATTACTTATGGTACCAACAGCGAGTTTGGTTTTGATTATTTGCGTGACAATATAGAGTATGAGGCCAAAAATCTTCGTCAACGTGATCCCTACTACGCGATTGTCGATGAAATTGACTCTATTTTAATAGATGAAGCTCGTACCCCGTTAATTATTTCTGCGCCAGCTCATGATTCAGAAAATCTTTATGGTCTATTTGTTACTATTGCTAATAATTTAAATATTGAAGAACACTACACTGTAGATGAGAAGTTGAAGGGCATTGCTCTTACTAATGCTGGTATTGAAGTGGTGGAAAAGATGTTGGGGGTAGAGAATATTTATACTGAGAAAGGAATTAAGTATGTGCATCATCTTGAGACAGCTGTACGAGCCAAGGCACTTTTTACCCGCGATAAAGAGTATGTGGTGCGTGATGGGGAAGTTGTAATAGTAGATGAATTTACGGGACGTCTCCAACCTGGCCGACGATGGTCTGAAGGCTTACATCAAGCAGTGGAAGCTAAAGAGGGAGTAGAAATACAAAAAGAGTCAAAGACTTTTGCGTCTATTACTTATCAGAATTACTTCCGCATGTACCAAAAGCTATCTGGTATGACAGGTACTGCCCTTACTAGTCAGGAAGAATTTTTCACAGTTTATAATCTTGAGGTTATTCCTATTCCTACGAATCGTAAAATTGCGCGTATAGATCATACTGATCTTATTTACCAAAATGAATCAGGAAAGTTTTCTGCGTTAATAAATAAAGTAAAAGCCATCAACGAAAAAGGCCAACCAATTTTGATTGGTACAGCCTCGATAGAATCAAACGAACGCCTTTCAATTGCTTTAACAAACGCTGGTGTAATCCACCAAATGCTTAATGCTAAAAATCACGAACGGGAAGGTGAGATTATTGCTACTGCCGGACGAATTAGGGCCGTAACACTAGCTACTAACATGGCTGGTCGTGGTGTCGATATCAAGCTTGGTGGTCCAGAAGCCACAAGTGAGCAAGCTGAGGCCGTAAAGGCCCTGGGTGGTCTCTTTGTGCTTGGTACAGAAAGACATGAGGCTAGGCGCATAGATAATCAGCTACGAGGCCGAGCTGGACGTCAGGGCGATCCTGGAGAGACACAGTTCTTTGTTTCAATGGAAGATTCTTTGATGCGTGTGTTCGGTGGCGATCGAGTCAAGAATCTGATGGGTACTTTTGGTATTCCCGCTGATCAGCCAATTGAAATGAAGATGTTATCAAGTACCCTAGAAGGAGCCCAAACCAGAATTGAAGGTTTCCATTTTGATGCTCGTAAGCAGATTTTGGCTTATGATGATGTTTTAAATATGCAACGAAAGGTCGTGTACCTGCGTCGTCATAAACTATTAGTCAGTGTGGAATCAGAAATAGATGCTTTACTTAATGAAGTAAAAGCAGTCAGTCATGACGAGGGCGCTACTATTGAAGCTAAGGAAACTGAGCTAGGGACTGATACCTTTAGAAACCTCTTCCGTCGCTTGGCACTCCAGATGATTGATGTTCTGTGGGTGGAACACCTTGAAGTGATGAGCTACACTCGCAATAGTGTCAATCTTCGAGCTTACGGTCAGCGTGACCCGCTTATTGAATACCGCAAAGAGGGGACTCGTTTATTTAAAGAAATGCAATTTGCGATTTTAGCTAGAATTAATGAAATATTACCAAAACTTCAACCGGTATTGGTTGAGCGAGAAGAGGCATTAATGAAAAAAGAATCGGAGGCAGCTCAGGCTGCTGCCGGCAGTGATGAGAGTATTAACAAAAAAGATAACTCACCGGTTGTCGCTAAGACAGCACCAGGACGTAATGATTTGGTCACCATTACTAATGGTACTAATACCATGACGATGAAATTTAAAAAAGCTGAGTCACTCCTGGCTAGTGAAGGTTACACACTGGTTGACCAAAAGGGTACCTCTGCCTCATAATCAAACTATGAAAATTATCATCAAACTCCTACTGACAACTTTGACGTTGCTTCTAGTAGCTGAGTATGTTCCAGGCATTAGTGTTGATGGTTTTTACACCGCTCTGATTGCAGCGGTTATTATTGGAGTTTTAAATGTTGTAGTAAAACCAATTCTATTTATATTGACCTTTCCCATCACTATTCTAACTGTTGGTTTATTTGTCTTAGTCATCAATGCTTCTTTATTTTGGTTCGCCGCTTCATTTATTGATGGCTTTTCCGTGGTTGGCTTTTGGCCAGCTTTTACTGGCTCTCTGATTGTGACTGTCGTCAGTACTATTGGTAACCGTTATCTATAGTTGAGTTGTGCTATGAACCTTTGTGGAGGCTAAGCCTCCACAAAAGAGTGGTCGACCTGTTTTAGGTAAGCTAGTGATTTTACCTGTACTTTAAGCCTTATTTATGGTATCACTGTAGCGATGTTTGTAGACACATTAACTTTAAATATTAAAGCTGGAGACGGCGGGGACGGTGTTACGCGTTGGCGACACGAAAAATTTCGACCAATGGCAGGTCCTTCTGGTGGTAATGGTGGTCGTGGTGGCGATGTTTTTATGCGCGCTGTACGTGACGTAAACCTTTTGGCTCGCTATACGGGTGATAAGTCATTTGAGGCTGAGAACGGTATTTCGGGTCTTGGTGATAGTAAGTTTGGTAAGAATGGTGAAGATCTTATTGTTGATGTACCGGTTGGTTCTATTGTAACCGACATCGCTCGTGAACGTACTTTTGAATTGTTAGAAGAAGGACAACAGGTAAAAATATTAAAGGGTGGTAGTGGTGGAATTGGTAATGAACAATTTAAGACAGCTACCAATCGCTCGCCAGAGGAATCGACCAAGGGTCGAGAAGGCGAAGTGGGGGAGTTTAAGATTGAACTATCGCTCGTGGTTGATGTTGGGTTGGTGGGTATGCCAAATGCTGGCAAATCCACTCTGCTAAATACTCTCACTAATGCTCGAGCTAAAGTTGGAGCCTACCCCTTCACGACCATTGAACCGCACCTAGGTGACTTTTATGGATACACCATTGCTGATATTCCCGGACTTATTAGTGGCGCTGCCACAGGAAAAGGGCTTGGACATACCTTTTTGCGTCACGTTTCTCGTACAAAAATGATACTACACTTAGTCTCTTTAGAGACAGAAGATGCTTTAGAGCGATATTATACCATTCGTGAAGAGCTATCAGCCTATGCAAAAGAACTTATTGATAAGGAAGAGTGGATTATTTTTACTAAAAAAGACCTTGTAAAACAAGAGTATTTAGACAAGCTACTAAAAGAGATTGACAAAATTAGGAATCGTGTGCTTGTTATCTCAGCTGAAACAGGGGAAGGGGTCAAAGAATTACAAGACAGTCTTATAAGACATTTACGAGAAACTGTAGAATAGTAAAGCTGAGGTTAAGAAAGGCACTGTTGCGTTGACTTTTTCCAGAACTGTGTAGATTTATTATTAAATATTTACAATATATTGTCCCGGCTTTAGAGTTAAAGGTTGATGAATTTCAGTTTTACTAATTAATTGTTCGCACTTATTAATATGAGTACATCGTATACCACCACCATCGGTCTAGAAGTACACGCAGAACTTTCTACTGCTAGTAAAATGTTTTGTGGTTGTAAAAATGACCCACATAATGGTGAACCAAATTCCTACATATGTCCCGTCTGTCTAGCACATCCAGGTACACTACCCGTTGCGAATGAGGAAGCCATTTCAAAAGTGCTTCTTTTCGGTAAGGCTGTGAAAGCCAAGCAGGCGGTCTTTTCAGAATTTGATCGAAAGAATTATTTTTATCCCGATATCCCGAAGGCCTACCAGATAAGTCAATACGCATTTCCTTTCCTTACTGGAGGTCAGCTTTTTGGAGTTGAGCTTACTCGAGTACATTTAGAAGAGGACACAGCACGAAGCCAACACGATCATGATGGAGTGAGTTTGGTAGATTTCAATCGTGCCGGAGTGCCATTAATGGAGCTCGTAACTGAACCAGTCATTCATGACGCTAGGACAGCTGGTGACTTTGCCCGTGAGCTTCAGCTTTTACTACAGACACTAAATATTTCTGGAGCTCAAATGGAGCGGGGGGAGATGCGAGTGGAGGCTAATATTTCTGTCAGTAAAACTGACGAATTGGGTACGAAGGTTGAAGTTAAGAACTTAAACTCTTTCCGGTCGGTCGAGTCCGCCATTGAATATGAAGTAAAACGACAGATATCTATTCTAGAAGCTGGGGAAGTGGTTACTCAAGAGACTCGTGGTTGGGATGAAGTAAAGCTAAAGACTTACACCCAACGTATAAAGGAAACGGCTAAGGATTACCGCTACTTCCCAGATCCAGACTTACCAAAGATAGATACAAGTAAACACAATAGTTTTAACACATCTCGCTTAAACGAGATGTTGCCAACATTGCCTAATGAAATAAGATTAAATTATAAAAATATCGGCATACCGAGTAATCAAATAGAACAACTTATTACAACTAAAAGCATTGGTACTTTTTTTGCTGAGTTAGTAAAGTTTCCAGATTTTGGTACCAATGTGGAGGCATTAAAATTGTCTGCAAATTACCTAACCTCCGATGTATTGGCTGAGGTGGCTAAAGGCCGAAAGTTTACTTTATCAAACAAACACTTTGCTACACTAATACTTATGTTACTGGGGTCCAAAATTAACTCTCGTGTCGCCAAAGATATCCTGATTGAAATACTTGATAAGGACGCTGACCCAGCTGTTTTGGCTAAAGATAGGGGTCTTCTCCAGTCTTCTGATCCATCGGCTCTGGCACCGGTAATTGAAGCTGTTATCGTTGAATACGAGTTAGCCGTTGCTGAGTACTATGCTGGTAAGGAAGCTACTATCCAGTTTCTGGTTGGACAGTGCATGAAGCAAACTAGAGGCACGGCCAACCCAAGTCTATTAGCCGAACTAATTAAGACAAGATTAAATAAGACTCGGCCCTAAGTATTTATAAACACTTTTTACAAAGTTCTGGTTTGTACCAGAACTTTGTTTGTTATACTTAATGGCAGGTATGAACGTAATTGCTATTGATGGCGTGGAGTATGTAAAGGCTGGCATTATAGCTAAGCAGTATAAGTATACAGCTGACTATGTTGGCCAGCTTTGTCGTAGTCGCAAGGTTGATGCTAAGTTAATAGGGCGTACTTGGTACGTTAACTCGCTATCCCTCACTAGCCACAAAACCACCCGTTACGCTAAGGAGAATTTAGCCGAGAAAACCATAGAAAACATTGCTAGTATAGAAACATCTCGTCTTGACGTAGAGCCTGTTGCTAGGAAGTCAACTATTAAAATTTCAAGTACACCAGCTAATTTCCTTAAGCGAATAGAATGGCAGCCTTTAAAATATGAAACTGATGAAGCTGAATTGAATCCTAATCCTCAGCACCTTGATAGTCCAGTTAAACTAGATGTAGATTTAGCTGATTCGGCTAACTTAAAAATAAGCTCAGAGTCAGCAGGGACAATTTTTAAAGCTGAACCACTACCAGAAGTGACTTTAAGTGGGACTCTTAATCTAAGCTCATTAGATATAGATTTTACTGAGGAAAATATAGCTAGTTCGGAGGTTTTGTTAGCGAAAAATAAGCCAAAAT
Source organism: Candidatus Elulimicrobium sp. (assembly GCA_020720815.1). Lineage (GTDB taxonomy): Bacteria > Patescibacteriota > Minisyncoccia > Phycocordibacterales > UBA918 > OLB19. Next base: position 27,598 of record DYNY01000011.1, read on the forward strand.
CTAAGCAGGTGGCAAAAGTCTTCCTAAAAAAAATTGAGACGCAAATTCTTAAAAAAGAGCCGAAAAGGATAAGTTCAGTTAAAGAAATAAGTGAGAAGGAGGCAACTTATCAAGTTGGGATAAATGAAGGTAGTGATTTGCGCTCAGTACCATTTACACCAGCTGTGATGAGAAAACGATTTATAGTTCAGGTCGACCACGATGATGTTACTCCTACTCGGAGTTTATCTTTGCGCCCGGCTGTACTGATTTTTATTCTAGGTCTTGGTTTACTGATAGCCGTGTATTTTCTTGAATTTGAAATAAATGCCTCAGCTCAAAATTTTACTGCTAGTTGGCAGATAAATACAAGTTTGGTTTGGCCGTTTTAATCTCGATAAAACTCCAAAAGTTATTAACAGCTAAAAGCTGTATTATATACGATTTTACTTTATAATTAAAGGTAAATCGTATGACAGCAGGCGTTGAAATAAATGGTGTGACTCTCGTATCAATTAAAGAGGCAACTGTTGTTGTACCTTACTCAAAAGACTATATATCAAGACTCGCTCGTGAAGGTGAAATTGTCGCTTCGCAAATCGGTCGGCAGTGGTTTGTTGATCTAGATTCATTAGTAACTTTTTCCAAGTCAGCTGAGCTACAGGATGAAGCTCGTAAGCAAGAGCTACGAGCTGAGCGAAAGAGTGAACTTAAGACCAAAGAAGCCATTGATGTATTAGAAAATTTGACAGCGGAAAAAATTAAAAGCCGTCGCTTTGATGCCTTAGGTATTTCTTTTGCTACACTTTGTTTGGGCTTTATGGTTGGTACCAGTCTGTACGCTGTGTCTCAGTTTTCTACCTCACCAGTATTTGCTTTAGTCAGTCACTTGACTAACTTGTCGAATTCTCTCGTACCGGAGTCTATCAACTATCCAGCTATGGTTTCTGAATCATTAGCCACGGTAGACGAACCTAAAGAAACCCTGTTACTTACCTCGTTGATAGAGAAGCCGGTTTTTATTACCGAAGTTGACACTAGGCGTTTAGAAGGTGGTGAGTCTGGAGTATTGGTATTTGCTTCGGGAGAATTAGTTGATGCTAAAGAGGTGGAGGAGCTATTTTCCGATGACGTAGCGGTTACTTTTACGGATGATAATTCTGGGGTGATTAAGTATCAACAGAAATCTGGGTCTGTGGTCTCATATCCTTTTGTGTCAATGCCTGATGCTTATGGAATAGAAGAAGGTGGGGTAGTAATACAAAGCGAACAATAAGATCCTTATGACTACTCTCTCCTTACAGACAAATTTCATCACCCGCTTAGTTAAGCTTGGTGTGGTGGTAGTTTTATTTTTAAGTTTAACATTAGTAGTAGAAGCAGAAGCTAATCCACAAATCAATTATCAAGGCAAGCTTACTAACGCTAGTGGTGTCGCTGTACCAGACGGCACTTACAACATGCGCTTCTGGTTAATTAGTTCATCAACTGCGGCCACTAGTACCGCTCTATGGACTGAAGAATTGACCGTAGACAATAAGGTACAAATTAGTAACGGATTGTTCTCGGTCATGCTTGGTTCCAGTACCCCCCTTACGTCTGTCGATTTTAACAAAGTTTTATATTTAGGAGTGGAGGTTGGTGGCACTTCAACGCCAGCTTGGGATGGAGAAATGAGTCCACGCAAAATTATCGGTACGGTGCCGGTGGCGTTTGTGGCGAATTATGCAGAGGTGGCTGGATCAGCTAGTAGTTCAGATAATTCTCTAACCGTTGGCGGTGTGGCTTCAACTTCATTTTTACGTGGAGATGAAGCTGATACCATGGAAGCAACTAGTAGCTCAGCCATTCTTTCTGTTATTCAAAACGGGGCTGGTGCAATTGCACGTTTCTTTAGTGGTGTGACTGAAGTCTTTACCATCTTGAGTAATGGCAATGTTGGGGTTGGTACTAGTACTCCAGGTGCAAAGTTGTCGGTAGTGGGTGATGCCCTTGTTACCGGTACTAGCACACTAGCTACTACCACTATTACTTCACTCAATTTAGGTAGTGCACTTTCAGCTGTAAATGGTGGTACTGGGCTTTCAAGTATTACGCAAGATCAACTATTGATCGGTGGGGCTGGTAATACCTGGAATCAGGTAGCTACTTCAACCCTTGGTTTGGGTAATGGCACCTTCCTTGGCCTCTCAGACACCCCATCTTCATACACCGCCAATC
>DYNY01000022.1 GCA_020720815.1 Candidatus Elulimicrobium sp.
GTGGTTGTTTTGTGGCGGGTACAAAAGTCACCCTGCCTGATGGTAGCCTAAAGAATATTGAGGAGATTATCATCGGCGATATTGTAAAGACTACGAGTGGTGATCAGCCAGTCATGCGCGTGTATAATATTCCTTACACTGGATTACTTTATGCATTCAATAATTCAGGGCATTTTTTTGTGAGCCCATCACACCCTTTCATGACTACTGAGGGCTGGAAGTCTATCGACCCTGCTGAGACAGCTAAAGAAACACCGGGATTAAAAGTCTCCAAACTTGAGGTTTATGATGAGATTGTTCGTGCCGATGCAACTAATTTTCACATCCTGAATATAGATAGTAGTAGTTTTGAAACTACTTTATATAACTTTGATGTCAATAACAGTCATGATTACTATGCGGATGGCTATCACGTGCATAATGTGTCCATTAAGTTTATAAAGACAGCTGAGGCAGCAGTAAGTGCTGCGAAGGAATAACCTAATCTTTAGCTAAAATATTGCATTGTTTTTGGAAGTCACATTAAGAATTAATGAGTAGTAAATGACTAGAAGCGTCAATCCAAACTGACGCATTATGGGCATCGTGTCGGAAACCACCAAGTATCTTTGTCTGCAACTCTGGTTTAACAAAGTAAGTAGTGTTTGTAGTATATTGCATTGAGGTTAGCCAGTTTAAGGGCAAAAATTTTAGTTTGTCTAGCTTTACAATCTGAGATAGTGTTTCTAATATTTTTATAGTTCCTCGGGTGTAGGAGTAATTACTGCCGTGGAAAGATGGGAATGACCCGATACTGAGTTGCTCTTCGTAATACCAATCAGTTATTTCGTCTGCCTTTTTTAACAATATAGGGTTGCTTGTAATAGTTCCTAGTGTTCGTAAGGAGGGGATAAGGTCTATGTAGGAAGCAAGCTCGAAGCTTTGTTTTTTAGCAATCTTTTCCTCAAAAGAACGTAGTATAGGGGTAATGTATTTTTCTGCCTTAGAGATTGAAGTGAATGTCTGAAAGTGCCACTGTGCTAATTGGAGGAAAAGAATTGGTTCGGTTGGAAGGAGTGTCTCATCTATCTCCAGTATTAAATCGGTAATAAATGTTGACAAGGGACTGTCCGCAAGGATTACGGAGGCATGGTGCATATACACGAGCATTAAAGCCTTTTGATAAGGTTGTAAAAATTTGAGATAGCCAGGTTGTTTTAAAAGAGTCTTGAGGTATTCATAGGCTTTGGCAGCGACTTGTCTTGTTTTTTGGTCAGCTGTCACTCTCGCGTTATGATTTAGTGCCCAAATCGAATGTGCCAAGCGTACAGAATCAAACACAGATTGCTCCCCTTGCATGGGATTAATGATGGCTGGTAAATTACCGTCTGTTTCTTGTATTAATCCTAGGTAGCGTGCTGTTGCTTGTTTTAGTTCGGTGAGAGATAGGGTGGTTGATTCAGGTAAAGGTCCATTTAGGTTTAAGATTTGGTTGCTTGTTTCGCTTAAGGATATGAAATTTTCTGTGTGACTAATAGTATAAATCGGTAGCGGTTTAGTTATTTTGTGCCCAATTTTCTCTATGATGAGTGATTCGGTAAAAGTTTTAAGATCACTAAATGTACGACAGTTAAAAACTGCTGGTGTATACCACCCTTGAGCTTGGTTTATCTGAGCACGGTATGTTTTATTGGTGTAGATATTATTCGCTAGGACTTCTTTTTCGGTAATTGGTATATGAAGTGTTGATATAAGGTTAATTTCAATGGCGGTATGTGCAAGTTCATTACTAGCTAGGGGCTTAAATCGGTGGTCTGTGGTGGCACGTAAAGCCGCTTCTTTTAGTCCGTTTATTAGTGGTTGATTCTGAAGAATGATTGATCCGCGCAGTTTTCCATTGGTCCACATAGTGACATCAAGATCAGTATGTTCTAAAAGTCTGGCGGAGAGCGGAATGAGTGGTTTTTTTGCTACGGGGATGTTAGAAATTATATTACCTAGATACGACCTAATAGTTGTAATCAAAAATTCTTTTTCATTTAGATCAAGGCCAAAGCGCAAAGGTCGGTTTTTAAAAATAAAGTGGGAGATATTCTCCCATATTTCGATGGTTGGTGTAGTAAAGATGGGGTGCCAATCTTGTCGTTTAACAATCATTGCGGTAGTGAAAGCGTCTTCCTTAGTTAGTGGTGTGCAGATTATAAAGGCAGGTCCATCTAAGGTGCTGATAGGTTTTTTATTTTTATCGACATGAAAGGTTGCCGGAGGAAGGTTTATGAACACTGAGCCGTGTTGAGCATCTTTAGTCGCCTGTAACCAAGTAAAAAATGCTTCAAGTTGAATGACGTAAAATCGTTTAGATAAGTTTTGGATAAAAGAGAGATGTGATAACAGAGACATAGTTTAAGTATAGCTTATTATAATGTGTTCGTCTGAATTGACTCAGACTCGGTATTATTGTTATGACTAGATAATGAAGTGTATAATAAGGCCATGCAACGTGATCTACAGAAGTCTCTGTCAGGAGAAAGAATTGGATTTGTCATATATTACCCATTCCAATTTTACTTTTATAAAAATATCTACCAGCAATTATCATCAGAAGCTGAGTTTATCATTGATCTTTGTCATAATTATTCTACTCAGGAACAACAATCTCTTCTACAAGCTATCCTGACACTAATAGGAACTATAAATGCTCCGTACAGAGTAATCTATCCGACGGATTATCTTATCCATGGTTATCTTGAACAGTTTTTTTCAACAACTGTATTACTAGTGTCTACTTGGGAAAAAGGGTGTATGCAACACACAGCTACCACTCATTTAAAAAAGGTTCGTTGTGCTTACGGGTTAGGTAAGGAATTAACGATGGTAAGACAAAGTGGGAGATTGTATGATTTGACATTGGCACACGGGGAGCGGGATGCATCACGTTTCTCCCTCCTTTGCCCAACGAGGATTGTTGGCCTGCCAAAGTTTGATGAATGGTTTACTGATTCAGTTGCGTCGTTACCGAGTAACATAAAAGCATCCATAGACAACAAAAAACCAACTATACTCTATGTACCGACACACGGTGATCTGTCTTCTATTGATGCTTTGGTCGAACCTCTGACAAAACTCACTAGTGATTATAATATAATTGCTAAACTTCATTATGCAACTGCCTGGGCTGAGACAAGTCGTGTCGAGCGTCTACGTCAGAGTGGGTGTGTTGTGACTGATGATAGTAGTGATATTCTGCCATTGTTTAAGTCCGCTAATGTTGTGCTTAGCGACAACTCGAGCACTATTTTTGAGGCCTGCTTAGCCGACGTACCAGTTGTGGTTGCTGATTTTTGGACCGATGATTATCTTTTGAGTACTCATCGCCAGGGAAAGTGGTATTCTGGTGGTCAATTGAGTCCACTTACCTATCCTGACAGTCTTGAACAAGTAATAAAAAGAGATGGTTCGGTGGTGACCTTAGCACTAGAAGGAGATTTATCTGTGGCTATAGATAAAGCACTCCTGGATCCAGAGACAATCAAAGCCAAACGCCGAGTGCTAGCGTCATTATTTACCTACACTGATGGACAATGTGCTGCCCGGGCGGCGTTGGCAATTAATGATTGTGCCACCGCACTAGTAACAGTGCCTAAGCCGATTTTATATTACGCACTCGCCCCGCAAAACTTAATGCTAAACGAAGAGGGGAAGAGTAATCGTAGACTATCTTTGGTTAATCAAGCTAGTGAACCAGCGGTGGTCCAGTGTGTGTATAAAGATGAAGTTGACTGTTCTGATGAGTCTACTAAACTTAATTTTTTTTCATTGGTCACGCAACGGTATTCACAAAAGAATCTTCAAGTAACCGTATTGACGGGACGAGTCCATTTGTATGAATCCTGGTTGAAGGAGCTACGAGAGAAATCGCAATTACTACCGCAAGTAACAATTTCTCTTTGTACAACAACCGAACAAGAAGGGTACGTATTGAGGCAGTGTCTACGCAGTAGTGAGGCTACATTTACTTTGCTCGCTTCGGCACAGTATGAGTATTCAGGAGAATGGATTACTACTACCGTTTCTGCTTTGGAACGATACCCTGATTGTGGGGCTGTTACTCTCTGTACTCAAACAGTTTCAGTTAGGGCAGTAAGAGACTACCATAATGTGCCAAAAGGAATTCTTGGCCTCACAATGTTTCGTAGTTTTTATGCACACACTTTTACAATGAGAAATTTTTTCCCAGTATGGTACGAAATGGCTCTTAAACATGCTGTACTAAAAAAAGATGAATGGCTTTTTGAAAAAGGTCAGGCCACCAACTTTGTTGCTAATTGGTATGAGTATGGTATGGCTGATGCTTTTGCATTTACTACTATTAGAAGTTTTTTATCTACGGTGCGGTATGTTGGTACGTGGTCAACAGCGTGGCGATACCGCTACGGTTTTTTACGTGGCCTTTGGGGTCGGTTTGTGCACAACTATTTCTAGTTAACTACCTTAGCGAAGGATATAATGAAAGTAATGAAAAATATCCACTACAGTTTTACATTACTAATTCTTTACTTTGTAATTCTTTATATTACGGCATCTTCAGTTAGTGCTGATGGTACTATTTATCATCTGCGTGCTGGACAAGCCGTAGACCTTAAATGGGATAGTCTAAACGTATTGGATTGTCGGGCGTCAAACGACTACTATACGAACCTGTGGGGTTCAAATACTAATGGTGTTCCGTATTCTTCATGGGCAGTAGCTCCCAGTCTGTTTGGGGTAAAAAAATTTTTGGTGGGTGCTCTTACTAATCCTGGGGTGTATCTATTTCGGTTTAATTGCCAGGATGATGATACGCCAGCACGTTATTACGAAGATGAGTACATTAGAGTCTACCCACTTGTTCCTACAGCACCTAATAGTTTATGTAATGCGGCCGGTACAGCGCGTACTTTACAGTGGACACCCGCTAATGGAGCTACACATTATTACGTTCGTGTAGTAATACCTGTTGGTCAATCCTGCTCAGCCGGTTGGTCTACAATAGATGCAACACACTGTGGCTTTACTACTGGTTCTGGGGTCACATTTGCAACCTATAATACTGTCTCTGGAACTAATTATAATTGGGAAGTGTCATCAATCACTGGAAGCCTTGTCTCAGGGAATATCGTAAAGGGAGTTTATGTTAGTGAAGCTTATGCTAATGGTGGTAATTTTAGTTGTATAGCTAGTGTTGCACCATCAGTTCAACTTAACTTTCAATAAGTAAAGGAAAAATTAACTAAGTTAAGCAGTAGTGTAGAGAAGTGTCAAAACAAAA
>DYNY01000001.1:0-29203 GCA_020720815.1 Candidatus Elulimicrobium sp.
GCATCCATTTGAAAAAATGTTTGATAAGGCTCTCGCTAAAAGTACTGAGTTTGATAATGCAGTTTTGACTGAAGCCGAAAGACTGCAAGAAAAGGGTTATTCTTCAATAGAAATTGCTGGTATTTTAGACAAACTGGCCCGCTCATTGATAGATGAAAAGGAGGCAAAAATAGTTATTGAAGCTTTGGAGGAATTCAAGCATTATCTACCAGATGCTGATGATGAAGGGGAGTCAGACTAGTTTTGCCAAGCACGCGATTCTTCCTTAAGAGCTAGGTGGATTTGTTTCATGGATTCAAGCCAACTAGTTTCGTGATAGGGGATAGCTTGTGTTAGGCATAAATCTTTTACAATAATCCTAGCTTCCTTATATCGGAAGCGGGGCATGGTAGGGAAGAGATGGTGCTCGATTTGGTGTTCTAGTCCGCCTAAGAAGTACGAGGTAAAAAAATTGGGTTTGATATTTCGTGTCAGAGTTATTTGATGTACCCAGTTGTAGGTTGCTTCCGATGCCAACATATCTTCCCCTTTATGATTTGGGGCAAATATCAATCCCATATATATACCCATCGTTAAAAAAACCGCTAGATTGAAAATAATCGCAACCATAGCAGGAAGATAATATAGTGTAACAGCAAATAACAGTAAGAAGTGAATTATCATTAACAGTATTTCCCAATGTGAGCGAAGAGAAATATCTCTAAATAGGAAACGCATGCTGTTTAAAATATTATAGGGATAGACAAAACAAAGACCGATCCAAAAAGTTATCTGTTGGTAAGGAAAAACCCATTTTTTATTAAAATCTGAGTAGGTAATGGCTTGTTCGTGTGAAAAAACAAAAGGAATTTCTAAATCAGGATCATGTCCAATGTGGTTTGGTGCCTGATGATGGGCATTGTGTTTATAGTACCAGCGACTTTCGCTAAGGCCACAGCCTAGTCCCCAGATTAATATAGCCAAATTATGATTTAGTTTTTTAGTTGTAAAGACTCCACCATGAGAAAGATCGTGTCCAATAAGACCGAGTTGGACACTAAAAAACCCAAACAGCATACCGTTAAGTAGTTGTAATACAAGATTGTCGGTTATTGTGATAAAGAAAAGACTAACGCTAAGGCCGGTAAGGGTGAATATAAAAATAAAAAAGAAGGGAAGGTAAGTCCTTTTATAACAACCTTTTGCTGTAACGGTGGTGATTAATTTTTCGTAGTCATTGGCTGGCAATATATATTCACTACCAGGTTTAGTGTTTGGGGTTTGGTACATAAATTATTAAATTTATAATTCTACTGAATTGCCGGCCACATATCCAGTCGTCCAACAAAGCTGTAGACTATATCCGCCAGAGGGGCGGTCAATATTTAATACATCTCCAATGATATAGAGATTAGGAAAAAGGCGTGACCGCATAGTCTTGAAATCAATTTCTGTTAGGGCTACACCACCAGAAGTAACAATAGCTTTATCTGTCCCAAGCAGGTTTTTTACTGTTAAGGGCAGAGCCTTTAGTAAATGCCCGAGTTTTTTGCGGTCATCACGTGTAACGCTGTTGCTTTGTAACTCCGGTGAGATGTTAGACAGCTCAACAATTACATTAGCCAAACTAGCTGGTAGGGTAGGTGAGAGAATATTTTTAAATTGTTTGTTTTGGTGGTCTTGGATTAAAGTTAAAATATAATTATCGAGTGCACCGTGATCTAAATTGGGAAATAAATCTAATACCAACGTGACCTCACCGTAGTCTAAAAGTTCACCAATCATTTTACTCATATTTATAATGGTTGGACCACTGACCCCAACATGAGTAAAGAGGAGTTTACCAACTTTAGAAGTTTGTTTAATTCCATTTTGGTAAACCATTATTTTAATTTCTGGTAAAGTAATTCCAGCTAATTTATTTACCCAGGTTTCTTTTATCACTAACGGCACTAGTGAAGCGTCAGGCTCGGTTATAGTGTGTCCAATGGCTTTAAGCCAGGTAAATCCGTCGCCAGTAGAGCCAGTCTCGGGTCGAGATTTGCCTCCGGTGGCCAGAATGTATGAGGTGGCGTTAAGGATTCGGCCGTCATTTAGTTTTATACCAGTAATATTTTTTTCTAAGGAGTGTATACTCTTTACCTCTGACTCAGTTAGTAAGGTAACACCACCCTCTTTTACATAATCAAGTAAGACATTGAAAACTGACTGAGTACTATTTGAAACTGGAAAAACTCTTTTAAATTCCTCCACCTTAGTTTCCATCCCGCGTTTGTTAAAAAACTCTAAAGTGTCTTTGACACCATATTGAGCAAAGGTAGAGAAAAGAAATTTATCGCTATCTTTAAAATGTGAGAGTAGGGTACGGGTATCAAATTCGGCATTGGTTACATTGCACCGTCCGCCACCAGTAATTAGCAGTTTTTTACCAGGTCTGGTGTTTTTCTCTAGTAGTAACACTTTGAGTCCGCGCTCAGCAGCTCTGCCAGAGGCCATCAAACCAGCTGGTCCGCCACCAATTACAATTACATCATATTTAGTTTCTAAGTACTTTCGGTTCATTTATATGCATATTAATTCGACAGAGTTTTAAGTGATTGGACGAATTTCGATATACCGCTTTTTCCAGGCTTTTTTGAATTTTGCAATTGATATGTGACCATCACCAGACTGTTCAGCTGGATCGTTATAGTAAACTTCACCATTTCTGACTTCATGAACAACCACGATATGAGGAATCGGGTTAGTTGGTTCAAAAGTGTAGTGTACTGAGGCCATCACTGGGCCGTTTTTTAATACGGCTTCTAACTTAGTAAAGGCAGTGTCTGTTGTATCTTCAATCAAACTATGGCTTTGACCATCTAGCTTAAATTTTCTGGCCAGGTTTATTAGCCCCTGGTGTGTCCAGCCAGCGTCAGCTAAGTAGGCGCCATTGGCAATGCCTTCTTTAAGGAGCTTATCTACTGATACAGCACTTTTTTCATAATAGCTAATAATCATCGCTACACTAGCAATACCACAGCCGACCTTTTGCCAGCTTGGGGCCATAATATCTTTAAACTGGGAATAAAAGGGAACGTTTAAAGACACTGAATTTTTCTTGGTCAAGCTGACTTCGTTACGTACTAATTTTTTTGTAGTATGTTTTTGTTTGGTGGGAGTCTCACTAGTCACAACGACTTTCTTTTCGGTACTAGGAATCTTTTTTTGGGCGGTTAGGGTGATTAGGTTTTGGGTCGAGGTATTATTTTTTAATTTGGTTTGGGCTGGTGCGGTCGCCGGGAAACTGAGTAGGGCAGACAGGGAAGTAATAACTACACTTACAACAATAAAATTTTTATATGTCAACACAACTACAATCTTACCTTAGAAGCAAGAACCCCACAAGTTAAAAAATATGGCTCTAAATCTAGTCTTTTACAATAACTTTAGTACCGAGGTCCGCCCATTCATAGAGTTTTTCAGCCTCGTTAGGGTCGACATTTACACAGCCGTGTGAGTAGGGCTGACCAAAACTATTGTGCCAATACGCACCGTGTATCACTGCACCACCATTGGTGAAGTAAAGGTTCCAAGGGACTCCGGGCAGGTCATAGACCTGTTGGTCTATTAGTCCGGGCAGTGGTCCCTGCATGTACCGACTAGGTGTCTTTTTGAAAACCTGAAAAGTCCCACGCGGAGTTGGGGTGAGTTCTAATCCGGTTGAAATATCTAGCGATAAAATTAAATCCCCACTATCATAAGCTAGTAGACTTTGGTCATTCCTACTTATCACAATTTTTTTATTAGTCGAAGTGGAATACTCATTATCCCAAATAGTTAAATCACCAATGTTCTCTAGGGTTTCTACGTATTGCCCAGATACGTACCAGTCACTTTTTAGTCGTTCTGGATAACGTAGCCACTCATCAAATATTATCTTGTACCAAGTGCCATCTTCTTCTTTTAATGCATCGCTTATTTTTAGAACGATACCATTGCGTAGTTTTGCTACCGTTGGAAATTCCTTGCCGGGTCCACTGCGCACCACTAGGCATTCTTCAGCAAAATGCGCACCACAACTATCGACTACTTTAATGTATTGACTAAGGGTTATTGGAATGGTTGTAGTGCTGTCATAATTTTCTACTTCAGTAGTAGTTGAAATAGAATTCTCATCTTGAATATTATTGATTAAGCCTGGTAGATATACCGGTTTGTTTTCAGAAGATTTTTTTAAGTGTTGATATCGGTCGATTGATAAAGTGACGATTATCGTGATGCTAAGAATAATTATAATTATAAACAAACCCCGGTTAACTTTTTTTGCACGCGAAGACATGTAATTAATAAACAGTATACTACACAAGCAACCTAGTTATGAAATAACTTTTTATATAGGTATTTAAAATATTATGGCCTGAAATGCCAATAATAAAATTCCTGGGTGTAGCAACTTTCCCGTTATGTTTTAATTAGTTTTTTTAAAGTATAGGTTTTTTCGTGTTGGTTAATTCTGTTATAATAATGATATGAAAAATAATAATATACCTAGTAACAACGGGATTAAAGGTTCCCAGTTTGCCCACAAACAAAATCAAGTACCGAGAGTAGCCTCTCGTATGGAAGGATCAAAAAATCGTGGCTCTAGTCCAGTTAAGAAAGCTAAACAGGGATAAATTTATGCCAGAAAATATAGAAGAACAACTACGTGAACAATCGGCAAAATTAGATGCAATTTATACTTCGGTAGAGAAAACTAGGAAGTATTTTCTAATAATAATGTGGATTAGTATTGCCATGGTGGTATTGCCAATGATAGGTTTACTTTTTGCTATACCTACCTTTATTAATAGCTATACAGACTTGAGTCAGATTTACGGGCTATAGACATCTGTACAGTTTTGGGTGGTTTGGTTATTAATTTATGGGGAATATTTCTGTCCGCTTGTGCAAGTCGAGCTAGGTTTGATGTTTTACTAACTTGGTTGCGGAAGTTATGATATTCTATAATTAATGAATTATATTGTTGCTTTGGGTAACCCTGGTGAAGAATACATTGGTACTCGACATAATATTGGTTGGGCGGTGGCTGACGCTTTCGTGGCGGAGTTTGGTTTGACTTCGCCTGTTTCAAGTCCTAAATATCAAGGACTCTATAGTTACGGTAGTATTGGTAAAGAGGAAGTAAATTTACTTTATCCAACTACCTTTATGAATAACTCGGGCAGGGCGGTGAAGAAGCTTGTGCCAGCAGATAAGCTGTCGCAACTTATAGTTTTACATGATGATGTTGATATGCCACTTGGTGAAATTAAGATTTCTATTAGTCGTGGGGCAGGTGGACACAATGGAGTGAAATCAATTATTGCAGAACTTGGTAGTAATGAATTTTTGCGAATCAGAATTGGGGTGGCGCAGAAGAGTTTTTTTACCAGTAAGGTTAAACGTCCAACGGGAGACAAGCTACCACGCTTTGTTTTGGCCAAATTTACACGTACTGAAGAGAAAACGGTTAAAAAGATTGAGAAGCTGGTCGCTGAAGCTATCTTGCTCATAGTAAAAGAGGGCCTGGCTGTGGCTATGAATAAATATAATTAGTTAAGTATAAAAAGAGCCCGGCCCCACTTTGAGGAGCCGGGCTCTTTTAAATTCTGCTTGTGTTACTTAGCTACCTCGTTGGCCCCTTTGTAGGAAAGGGTCATACGTTGTTCGTTGGGTTCAAACAAGGTGATCTTGAATTTGTAAACATTACCAAGAGAAAGAGTAGATTTTAACTGTTCTTCCTTTTCAAATTCTGAAATATGTACCAAACCAGCAACACCTTCTTCGATTGAAGCTAGGGCACCATGACGATTGTATTTTATAACCACAGCGTCAACGATTTGGTCCTTTTGATATTTCTTACTGGCTTCCATCCATGGGTTCTCCTTGAGTTGTTTAATTGAGAGAGAAATCTTATCGTCTTTTACCTCGATCACTTTCACCTTAACTTTGTCGCCAACTTTGTATAGAGCACGCGTGTCTTCTACTAGACCCCAATCAAGTTCAGAAATATGAACCAAGCCTTCTAGCCCTTGTTCTACCTTAACGAATATACCGAAATCTACTGCCCCGGTAACTTCACCAGTAAGTACATCACCCACTTCATACTTACCAACTTTTTCTTCCTTTTCTTCCTTTTCTTGTAAACCTTTTTCAGAGAAGATTAGTTTGTGTTCCTTCTGGTCAGCGGTAATCATCACCACACTGAGGTGCTTACCAATCAGTTCATTGAGAGCAACGAGGATCTTGTCCTTGTCACCATCAGCCACCCGTGGGTAATTGTCAGCTGACAATTGAGAAGCTGGAAGGAAACCCTGGATACCTTGCCAGTCAATAATAAGACCACCTTTATTGGCTTCCTTAACCTGTAGACTAAGCACAGTACCGCGTTTGACAGCTTCTTCGGCATCAGCCCAGATTAGAGCCTGGCGAGCTTCCTTAAGGGATAGTTCTATATAACCATCTTCATTTTCTGGCATTACTACCTTGGCCGCAATCGTGTCGCCAACAGAAACTTTGCGCAAAATATCACGCGCGTTCATATACTCGCGACCGTAGATGATACCTGTACCGAATGGTGGCAGGTCTACAAAAACGCGTGCTCGACCAATAGCAGAGACGGTTCCTTCTATGAGTTGGTTTTCCTTTGGTGCTACTGGAGTGTTACCAATAAATGAATCCATGACTCCACTTAGGGCTTCATGTGTGGCAACAAAGCCACTGCTTACTTCTGACATAATTATTCTTTTGCTTATTCCGACGACACGGGTCCGAGCAAACTGTTTCTCATAGCCTTGTGCATGAGCTCGGGATTAAACGTGTGTCGCTAGGAACTGATAAATACCTTTCGGTTCGGAAAATATAGCACAAAAAGCCGATGTGTCCAGTATTTATAACCAGGCATCGCTAGGAACCTTATTTATACTTCTGTTTCGTATTCACTAATAATATCGTATACTACCTACCATTATGGTTATTACATATCACGGTGGGCAGTTTTTTAAGGTGTCATTTGGTGACACCACTATAGCGTTTGATCCAATTTCTAAAATCTCGAAGTTACCAGTAGTAAAGTTTGGGACAGATATAGCTTTTATTTCAATGAATCACCCTAATTTCAATGGTGTAGAACAGGTGGCTCACGGTAATAAAGAACCATTTATTGTGCAGGGTCCAGGCGAATATGAGTTTGGTAATGTTACTGCTAGAGGTTATGGTGTAAAGACAGTTTATGAAAAAGTAGAACGTTACAATACTATCTATCAAGTTAGGCTAGAGGAAATCAACATGGTCTTTCTGGGAGCTTTGAGTTCAGCGGAAATAGACTCGAAAATACTGGGTGAGTTTGGTGATATTGATATTCTATTTGTTCCGATAGGTGGTGGCGATGTGTTAGATGTGCCAGCGGCTTCTAAATTAGCCGTTAAGTTGGAGGCTAAAATAATTATCCCGATGCATTACGATGCTGTAGCCTGCCAAGCCTTTCTGAAGGAAATTGGTGTTACTGACCAAAAACCACTCGATAAATTAACTCTTAAGAAGAAGGATTTGCAAGAAATCGAAGGCGGGGTAAGAATTCTTGTGGTATAGGAGGGGGCGGTTGGTATGGTATAAATTAGTATGTTTAAAAGCGCCTTGCGGTATATAAGACAAAAGCCAAAGGCCGTACGCAATCAATATGCGCTGGCTTTGTCATCTTTGTTTACTGCGGTGGTATTTTTTATTTGGCTTGCTAGCGGAACCTCTAGCCTAGATAAGACCAGTTCGTCACTAAAAGCCACAGAAGTAAGCACACCATTTTCTAATCTAATCAAACAAGCTAAAGAACAATTCGCTTCCTCTAAAGTTGCTCTTACCAAAGCTGAGCAAGCTACTTCTTCTAGTACAGCAAGTACTACTTCGGGAGAAATGATTTTATCCCCTGAGACACTAGAAGGTGTTGAACAAACAAATTGGTCTACTTCAACAGCCACTACTACCAATTTTGGTTTTTCTGCTAACAGTAAAGCTACTACCTCCACGTCAACTTTTCAGTATATTGAGGTACAAATTGCTACTACTAGCTCCCAAGCGACACCCACTACCACCACACAATAATTCTCGTTTGGAGGGTTAATTTTATTAAAAGCTTGTGCTATAATCTGCCATTATTGTAACGACTAACTGCATAACCTAATATATGCCGAAAAAGACTATTGTCGACCAAACACCAGAAGTTCCGCATCGCGGAGTAGTGGTTCAAGACATAACAAGTGAGATGGAAACGGCGTATCTTAACTATGCAATGTCGGTTATTACAGCGCGCGCTTTGCCAGATGTGCGTGACGGTTTAAAGCCAGTGCACCGTCGCATTCTTTATTCAATGAGGTTAAATGGCCTTACTTCTACCGCTAAATTTAAAAAGTCAGCGACGGTAGTAGGAGATGTGCTCGGTAGTCTGCACCCACATGGAGACGCTTCTGTTTATGAAGCGATGGTAAAGCTGGCGCAAGACTTCTCGACTCGCTACCCACTGGTCTTAGGTCAAGGAAACTTTGGTTCTATTGATGGTGATTCAGCGGCTGCTTATCGCTACACTGAAGCTAAAATGTCTAAATTAGCCGAAGAGATGCTTCGTGACTTAGAGAAAGATACTGTCGATTGGCGACCTAACTTTGACGGTACAAAAAAGGAGCCTGTAGTTTTGCCAGCTGCGGTACCGAACTTACTTTTGATGGGTTCTCTAGGTATTGCTGTAGGAATGGCCACCAATATTCCACCACACAATCTGCGTGAAGTAGCTGGAGCAGTAGCTTACTTGATAGACAACCCTGAAGCTTCAACTGATGATTTACTTAAGTTTGTTAAAGGGCCAGATTTTCCAACTGGAGCAGTGGCTTTTAACCAAAAAGATATTGCGCATGCCTACGCTAACGGTCGCGGTGGTGTAGTAGTGCGTGGCGAGGCAGAAATCGTTGAAGATAAACGTGGTACTTTTTCTATTATTATTACTTCTATACCTTATCGTGTAAACAAAGCTGAACTACAAGTAAAAATTGCTGACTTGGTAAGGGATAAGCGAATTGATGGTATTCGTGATATGCGTGATGAGTCTACTTCGGATATTCGGATTGTGATTGAACTTAAGTCAGGTGCGCAACCCCAAACGGTTTTAAATAAACTCTACAAACACACTCAGTTGGAAGATACTTTTCATTATAACGTGGTGGCTTTGGTAGATGGAGTACCGGAGACCCTATCACTTAAGGCGATTTTGGAAGAGTACGTCAAACATAGGGCGGAGGTAATTCGTCGACGTACTGCTTATGATCTAAGTAAAGCACAAGACCGAGAGCATATTTTACTTGGGCTTAAGAAAGCACTTGATCATATTGATAAAATAATTAAACTAATTCGAGCAGCCAAAGATGTTCCAACCGCACATGCCTCTTTGATGAAGGAGTTTAAATTTTCAGCAGTTCAAGCGCAGGCTATTTTGGATATGCGTCTGCAAAAGTTGGCTGGATTGGAGCGTAAAAAGATTGAAGACGAGCTAGCAGAAGTCCAAAAACTAATTGGCGAACTACAAGCTATTCTTAAAAGTAAGGCTAAGATGATGAAGATTGTTAAAGATGACCTACTTGAAGTAGCCGAAAAATATGGTGACGCTCGTCGCACCAAGATTGTTAAAGGTGGTGTCAAACAACTCTCGCAAGAAGATTTAGTCCCTGATGAAGAAAGTGTTTTGGTGCTGACTTTGGGAGGCTATGTTAAACGTACTAATCCATCTGAATATCGTACCCAAAAACGTGGCGGGGTAGGAGTCGTTGACCTAAACACCAAGGAGGAGGATGTGGTGACTACGTTACTCACTACTTCCGCTCATAGTGATTTACTTTTCTTTACTAATAAAGGCAAGGTTTATCAGAGTAAGATGTTTGAAATTCCGGAGGGTCGCCGAGCTACTAAAGGCAAATCAATCATGAACTTTTTGTCTTTAACCGGTGAAGAAACCGTCACTTCTGTTTTGGCTGTGCGAAAGGAAGAATGGGCTGGCGACTGGAGTCTGATGATGATTACTAAAAATGGTGTAGCTAAAAAGTGTGACGCCGGTGTCTTTAAAGATGTACGACGAAGTGGTCTTATCGCCATTACCCTTAAGCCGGAGGATTCCCTTATTGCCGCTTCGTTCGTGGGTAAAGGTGATGATATGTCATTGGTTACCCATAACGGTCAAGCTATTCGTTTTAAAGAAAGTGATGTTCGCGAAATGGGTAGAACTGCTGGTGGTGTATCAGCAGTACGCCTCGGTAAGAATGACACAGTAGTGTCGGCTGATGTGATTAGGAAAGGTGATAAAAATACAGAAATTTTGATTGTAACCGAACATGGTTATGGTAAGACTACGGGAGCCAAGGAATACAAAATTCAAAAGCGTGGTGGTTCTGGTATTAAGACGGCAAAAGTCACCACTAAGACTGGTCCAATTGTCTGTGGTATTGTCCTAAAAGAAGAAGAAAAAACTGATGGCGAACTAGTAATAATGAGCCAAAAGGGTCAAGTTATTAAGTTACCACTTAAAGATGTACCAAGTCTTGGTCGGCAAACTCAAGGCGTGCGAGTGATGAAGATGCGTGAGGGAGATGCTATTGCTAGTGTAGTGTTCGTTTAGACTTCTTCTGTCCAATTTTAGTAATAGCCCAAGCTACTTTAAGTAATATAAAAACCACACCAACTAAAGTTGGTGTGGTTTTTAGTTTCTGGTAGGGAATAAGTCTGAAGATATGCTTTGGTATTTGTGTATAATGATGTTATATGAATTTTGCACTACCAGGAAAGTTTGTAGTACCAGAAATTGTCTCTAGCCACTTTCTTTTGAGTGAGGGAGATGTGGTAGCTGATTTTGGTGCCGGAAGTGGGTTTTTTCTTAAGGCTCTGACTTCTGCCGTTGGACCAGCTGGCAAAGTATATGCTTGTGAAATACAAAAGCCTTTAGTGGAAAAGCTTGGTGAATACGCCCGCTTGCAAGGATTGTCAAATGTTATGACTCTGTGGTGCGATTTGGAAGAGTTGGGGGGAATTAAGATGTCTGATAATACCCTGGATGCTGGAATTTTAGTAAATACATTATTTCAACTACAACTTAAAGAAGTGGCTGTACAGGAAATGTATCGAGTGATTCGTCCGGGTGGAATACTGCATATAATTGATTGGTCAGAGTCATTTGGTGGTCTTGGTCCACAAGCAAGTGACGTTATTACTAAAGAAAAGGCGATTGACCTAGTCGAGTCTCAGCGTTTTGCTTTTGAGCGAGAGTATCCAGCCGGTGAACATCACTATGGTTTTTCAGCTAGAAAAATATGAAATTAAGACCTTTTGAATTAGCCTTGGTAGTCATATTCGGTATTTTAATGGTTTTGGCCCTTATTTTGCTACGTACCAATAAGCCAGATCAAGATGCGGGATTGGTTACACTAGGTGGACCGGTTGTAATCTGGGGCACTCTAGCAGAGGAGGGAATTGACAGTCTACTTTTTGATTTGTCTAAGGTTAATAAAAATTATCAGTCAGTTTCCTACCATTATGTTTCTGAGGAAGATTTTGATGCTAAATTTGTTAATGCCTTGGCTGACAGAAATAGTCCTGATTTACTCTTGCTCAGTCAAGAATTTTTGGTGCAACACCGCAGTCGTTTAGAGGCAATTCCGTATACGTCTTTTTCACTTCGTGATTTTAAGACAGCTTATGTCGATGGAGCGGAAATATTTGCTTTAGAAGACGGAATCTACGGCTATCCGGTAGCAGTAGACCCACTGATGCTTTACTGGAACAGAGATCTTTTTTCTGGAGTGAATCGACTAACCCCACCTTCGACTTGGGAAGAAATCGTGGGTGAGGTGGTACCTGGTCTGACGATTCGTGATTTTAATCGTAACGTATCACAATCAGCAATTGCCTTGGGGGAATATGACAATATTAGAAATGCTTTTCCGGTCATTTCAATGTTGTTATTGCAAGGAGGAAGTTCTTTAGTGGCAGAAGAAAAAAATGAATACAAAGTTGTTTTAAATGAAGCAGTTAACGCCACAAAAGCAAGGCCATTATCTGATGCTATGTCGTTTTATGTTAACTTTAATAACGTCTCCAATACTCTATATTCCTGGAATAAATCTTTGATGGAAGATCAGGAATTATTCTTAAGTGAAAAATTAGCCATGTATTTTGGTTTTGGAAGTGAAGCTAAATTATTAGAAACTAAAAATCCTAATTTAAATTTTGATATTGCTCCGGTACCACAAGGGGGAACCGTGACCCTTTCTGCTAAACGTACCTACGGACGTTTTTATGCTTTTATGATTCCTAAGTCAGCTTTAAATAAAGCTGGAGCTTATACCGTAATGCAAGAAATTGGCAACCAAAGTAATACTCAAAAGATTGCTGATGATTACGGTCTTGCACCGGCTACTCGAGCTAGTTTAGCCGTTGGAAGTAATGATATATATGGTCGTGAGATTTATGCTTCAGTTGCACAATCTCGTGGTTGGTTAAATCCTAATTTAAATAAGACCGAGGGAATTTTTAGGGTTTTACTTGAAGATATATCGGCCAATCGTAGTGATATAGACATGGCCACAAGTGATGCTATAAAACGATTACAACAAGCCTTTTAATTTACAATAAATATGGAATTTTTTCAAAAAAACTTACAGTTATTAAAAACATATAGTTCTATGTGGTATAGGATTACTTATCTTAGTAGTATTATTTGGTTCCTTAGTACCGCAGTAGCCTTTGCGGAGAATCCACCTGCGGTAGCTGGTGGGGCACCAGTTAAGTTAATCAATCCACTGAAGATTGGTTCAGCTGAAGAACTCCTAACTACTATTTTAGGGGTAGTAGTTATACTAGCTACCCCGTTTATTGTTTTTTTCATTATTTACGCGGGCTTCCTCTATGTCACCGCTCGTGGTAACGCTGAACAGGTTACTAAAGCTAATCGGGCATTAACTTACGCTATTATTGGTGGAGTAATAATCATTGGTTCAGTGGCGATTGCAACGATTGTAAAAAATATTGTCTCGACTTTTTAGTTATTCTTTACTATGGACACACCAACATCCTTAAAAGATCTAGTTAACGGCATCCTCGATTTAATAAACTTGGCCATCCCACTTATTATCTCAGTTGTTTTGCTAATTTTAGTTTGGAAGATTTTGAATGCTTGGGTGGTTAATCCGGCTGATGAAAAAAAACGTGAGGAAGGTAAACAACTGGCACTGACAGCGGTATTGGTGATGGTTATAATGCTGAGTGTCTGGGGGATAGTGGTCCTACTGCAAAACTCACTTTTTGGTTAAGATTTATACACAGTTAAGTGTTTAACCCCTCTATTTAGTCGTTTTTCGTGTATAATAATAGTTGGTAGTTTAAATAATTATTAAAAATTAATATATATAGTTGTATGCGACGTTTACAAATTATTGCAAGTTCTGCTACGGTGCTAATGATGCCTTTCGTTACTTTTGCAGCCTTTAATCCAAATGGCGGTGAGTTTGGTAACCTTTTGGCAAATATTTTAGTATTTACTAATACAGTAATAATTCCTTTCATTATTGGTATTGGTTTCCTAGTATTTGTTTGGGGAATGTTTCAATTCTTTATCGCTGGTGGAGCTAACGATGAAGCAAAGGAGAAAGGTAAGAGTTTAATGATTTACGCTACTTTAGGCTTTGTTTTGATTATAGTCTTCTGGGGTATAATTAACCTTTTGACACAAAGTACAGGCATAGCTGGTGAAGCAGTGTTGAATACTCCAAAAGTTATTGTTCCATAAAGGAAACATATAAACAGAAAACAAAACAGCCAATTGAGGCTGTTTTGTTTTGTGTTTATTAACTAATTATTTTGTAAGAATAGAGTGATATAATATCATCTATGACACCACAAGAAGAAGCTATGGCTTTTGTTGTTAAACTCAATGACGCAATCCTTTTTCCGGTGATAGCTTTACTTTCCGGAATTGCCTTACTTTTCTTTGTTTATGGCTCGGCTGAGTATATTATAAACGCTGAAAGTGATCAGGCGAGAGAACAAGGTAAAAAACATATTACTTATGGAGTGATTGGTTTAGTGGTTATGCTTTCGGCTTACGCTATTTTAAGTATTGCTACCGGTACATTTGGTTTAACTAGACAGCAAGAGTGCGCGGTTGATCCGACGGGTCCAGGCTGTGACCAAGCTTTTAAAATTGCCCCATAAAGTTAAATTTTTGTAATGTTTAGTTTGGAATATTAGCAATAAAAAAAGGACCACAAGCAAAACTTGTGATCCTTTAGGATTTCATGTCGGACTAAGTCCGAAAGAACAGGTTGGCTACCTTGGACAGGTAGCCGGCGCCACTCCTTTGATTGCCTCCCGGAGAGTGAACTCGACCATGAGGGGGGTCCTGACGTCGTTTTCCTTTAGGAAGCTCACGAGTTCATTGCTGAACTCGTAGTAGTGCCACCCGGGTGGCGGTTTAAATGCCGTGAACTTCATTTCCAAGGCAGGTTTCTCGGCATGTGAACGAACGATGAGTGGCCCGACCACTCGTCCACAGGCGTACCAGATTGCCCCAGCCGGTGGTTGGAAGAAGATCTCCATCCGCCCGGTGCGGTCAACTTCCTTGGTTTCGTGAACACCAAGTTCACGCAAAACGAAGGTTACTACCATCGGCCCGGTGGCGCTGTACGATTCCGAGGTCCCGGGTACACCATGGTTTTCTGACCACGCGCTCCCGAGTCGTGCGTCCACCCAGTTGACCACTCCTTCGGAGAAGTGACGGATACCGGAGCCTAGCAATGCTATTACCAGGACCAGCCAGCCAATCCCTTTGAGGATGTTTCCCCAGAGGGTGGCAGGGCCGATTTTGGTGTCGGCGAGCATGCCACCGCCCCAGATCAGCGCCATGCCGACCAGGAGCTTCCAGAAGAAGTTGAACTGGTAGTTGGCGTTGATGATGAGGGCGATGGCGATGACGCCGGCGGCGATGACGAAGTTCAGGAAGCCGGGTCTCTTGTACCAGCTCTCCTTCACAGTTCCTCTCGCGGTGGTGGCGGCTGTTCCGGCCGCTTGGTAGTTGTTGTTGGTGTTGCTCACTTAGCTGTACCTTTCTTCGGTTGATTGGTTCTATTGCCAGCTAGTGCACGGCCGGCAGGGGTGTTGAGGAATGAGGCCAGGGCCGACGCCACTTCTGGCGAAAGTCCCTTGATGTCGACCTCGTAACGATTGACCGTGGCACCTTCCATGTTCCCGCTGATGATGCGGAATTCACGGCGGGCGCGATCTACGTCGTCCTGACTCAATTCGTTGTTGGTAATTGCTACCCGCACTTCTTCCATGGTTTTGCGACCAAGGAGGATGGCTGTGCCTTTCGCCACTGTCTCGGCTTCGTTGAGAGCGCCGCGAGTCCGTTGCGCCTCTTCACTCATCAGCAGTTCACTTGTCGTGATGTCGCCGAGTTGGACGCCAAAACGCTCTTCAAACGGTGTCTTCACACCTGCTTTGACGAACTCGTCGTGCACAGCTTGATGCAGAGCATCCTGTTCGTTCAATGCCTCCTGCATTGTCTTTTTGGCCAGCCACCGGTTGATGAAGGCGATGATGAGGTCTTTGAGTTCCCCAGCCACCGCACCGACCCCAGACAGGTAATTGATGGGGTTCTGGAAGTCAGGCCGGAGACGGAAGGATCCTTTACCAGTCAAAGTACCATCCTTGCAGATGGCTTTGAAGGCGAAGTCCTCTGATGTCTCATCGACCGGGATGTTGTTTTTGGCGGCCCGAGTTTCCCAGGGGAGGGAAAGGTGTGTGCCTGGTCCATAGAGGACGAAGGCGTCCTTCTTGTCCTTTCCGAGCAGGGTTTGTAGTTGATCGATGGTCACCAGCATGCCGGTGACGTCATTCACTACCACGAACAGGTGCTTAATTGACATGAAGCCAATCAGACCGCCTGCGATACCGATAATCAGACCAATCCAACCGATGCCTGTCACACCGATAAAGGTAGTGGACAGGAAACTGGTCAGTAGTCCGCCGAAGAGCGCCAACACAACCGGCGTTACAAAAAACATTAAAGTGCGGATACCGCGATTACGGGTGATAAGGCTGTCGTCAGCCTGGATAATGTTTGCCAAGATGTACTCCTTTGCGACACTCTGTCGCATAAATGGATTGATTTTTGGGTGAGTTTTTGTTACTCACCCGCTGTAGTTGTCAATGACCTTGAGTAATCCTTCAGGGGCTACTCCGCCTTGGTTTAGGGGCGTATCCCTTCTATTTGTTATGTTACCATACTTAGAGCGAAAAGTCAAGTTTTAGACCCCTAAATTACCCTTATAAATAAGTATTATTTTGATAATTCTTCCCAGAATTTATTAGCAAACAAGGTTTAGTGCTAAAAACACTATAAGGTTAATTCTCCCTAGGCCTTTCCTAAGGAGAATGTTGCTACATATAGGCGACTCTGATACCATTTCGGTTCAGCAATAAACCTATTTATATGGTAAATGATTTTAAGGATATGCGTCCACGTATAGAGAAGAAGCAAGCCGCTTTGGCAGACACTCGGCCCCGCATTACCTTGTCTTTTTACCGCTACATCCACTTAGAGGATCCTAAAGCTTTCAGACTAAAGCTACTTATAATTTGGACAGAACTAGGTTGCATGGGGCGTATTTATGTCGCTTATGAGGGTATTAATGCTCAGATGAATGTACCAAAAGAAAATTGGGAAAAGTTTGATGCTTGGATACAGGCACAGCCAGAACTTGCTGGCGTGCCCTACAAGCTAGCAGTAGAAGAAGGGCAAATCCCGTCTTTCTATAAACTAACCGTAAAAGTGCGGCCAAAGGTGGTAGCCGATGGTCTTGATGATAGTAGTTTTGATGTAACCAACACGGGAGAATATCTGACCGCCAAAGAAATGAACGAATATATTGATGATCCTGAAGCGGTAGTGATAGATATGCGCAATGTCTATGAGAGTGAGATTGGTCACTTCGAGAAGGCGATTAAACCCGACGTTGATACTTTTAGAGAGGAATTGAAGCTGGTACCAGAGTTACTTAAGGTCCACAAAAACAAAAAAATTGCTCTATACTGCACCGGTGGTATTCGTTGTGAAAAAGCTAGTGCTTGGCTCAAGTATCAAGGGTATGCGAATGTAAAACACCTCAAGGGTGGGGTGATTGATTATAAGCATCAAGTAGAACGGGAAGGTCTAGAAAATCGTTTTAAGGGCAAAAACTTCGTTTTTGATGAACGATTGGGTGAGCGAGTAGGGGACGAAGTAATTTCACATTGCCATCTCTGCCGTGAAGCAAAGAGCGATACGCACTATCATTGCAAAAATCAAATCTGCCACGTTTTATTCCTCGGTTGTGATGATTGTATTAAAAAGCATGACGGGTACTGTAGTACTTGGTGTCGTTTGACTGATAAAGCACCGTCCGGCCTTAAGAAGCGCTTTGCTCGCTACTATAATCGCTACTTTAGACCAACACAGTTTAAGAAGACAAGGTTACGAGCGGTAGCGGAATAAGAAAAACCCATGATTTAGTACGGTTAACCTTTATATAAAAATCAAATACTGTGCGTGGGAGAGGACTTGAACCTCCACAGGTTACCCTATTAGTTCCTAAGACTAACGCGTCTACCAATTTCGCCACCCACGCAGATGGGGAAGAGTATAACACAAAATGAAAAGTTAGCGAGAGGATTGAAAACTTTATTTTCGAGTGCAGTATTCCAATTAATTGTGGTCACGAATCACTAAGTATATTTGTTCGTCTTCGACTCCAAATCCAAATCTACTAAGTGTTCTCGACCTCGACTAGACATGTCGTAAGCGACATGTCTTTGTCTCGCATAGAAGTACGAAAGAAAAGCAATTTTATTTCTAAACACAGACTCCATCCGTATAGAATGGAGTCTGTGTTTACTTCTGTGCGCCCTCAAGGGATCGAACCTTGGACCTTCTCCTTAAGAGGGAGCTGCTCTACCAGCTGAGCTAAGGGCGCATATTTACTTCCGTCTGAATGTGGCAAAGTGTACAAGAAAATAGATAGATAGGCAATAGGTGAAATCGGTCAAAGTGCGTTAACTATAATTGTTCTTTGATGAGGTGCCCAGAGCGGACTCGATTCCTACGGAATCAGCTAGTTAGGTTTTGGATTGGGACCGAAGTCTACGACTTCAGTACAGGTTGTCGATATTTTGGTCCAAGTATTCCCAAAATATCTGACTAACCTTTTCGATTCCCGCTAGCAATAATTAAAACCACCCTACTTAGGTTTAAGTAGGGTGGTTTTAATTATTGTGCCCAGAGCGGGAATCGAACCCGCACGGCCTTGCGACCACAAAATTTTAAGTCTTGCGTGGCTACCAATTACACCATCTGGGCACAGGCTTTATTGTTTTAAACAATTTGAGAGATGGGAGTTGGCCACTCTCATGGATATTTGTTTCGTCTTACGACTCACAAATATCTCATTCGCTTGACCACAGCTCGCTGGTTTTTGGCGCGCTTCTCACATCGCTCGCTTTTCAACTCCCAACGCAGTGCGCAAAAGCGCACTACTCCCAGACCTTCGTGTTTGCAAGCAAACACTTGAGTCCTGGGTGGGAGTTGAACCCACGTATGGCGGTTTTGCAAACCGCAGCGTTAACCACTTCGCCACCAGGACTTATATTCTTTTTTCTTTACTCAGGTCAGGACTACTGTATCATTTTTGAGTTCTGCTGACAAAAAATAACGAGGATATAAACCTTCGTTATTTTTTGTCTTGACGTTCTATCTCGCGAGCAATTTCATCAATATCTTGGCGATGCCGTTCACCGTAATCAACGCTAAATTCAATAA
Source organism: Candidatus Elulimicrobium sp. (assembly GCA_020720815.1). Taxonomy (GTDB): domain Bacteria; phylum Patescibacteriota; class Minisyncoccia; order Phycocordibacterales; family UBA918; genus OLB19. The sequence continues at coordinate 18,881 of DYNY01000001.1, forward strand.
AAGGGATAATCTTAAGATTACTTTTTTTCTTAATATAGCCACGCAGTTCACTACCACAACGTTTGAGGAAAATCATAGCATCAGCTTCGCGATCATCAGGGATAGTGGTAAAAAAGATGGTAATTCGTCGATAATCGGGAGCGGTCTCGGCTCTAGTAACAGTTATCAATGGGTCAGCATTGGCTTCATGTTGAATAAACGCGGCCACTAGTTCTTTAATCAATGATTCTACTCGTACGTGACGGTCTGCCATATAAATAGTTAACTAATTATCAAGTCGTATGTCTCTAAGTAATCTCCTGGAGCTATTTCAGCTTTAGTCTCAAGTTGCATACCAAATTCACCCTCAGTAATTTGTTGCACGTCCGATTTGTATTGTTGCAAGTTTTTAATTATCCCCTTACCAATTTCAACATCCCGACGAGTTATACGGACACGCTGGTTAAGTTTGACCAAACCCTCCTCCGCCCGCCCACCTAGCACATGAGTGTATTTTTGGGTACTGAAGTGTTTTAAAATTTTTACTTTACCGGTCACTATAACCTCCTCAATTTTTGGGGTGCGATTTTTAAGGGCAGTATTAAGCCATTCTGATAGTTCATAAATAATACTGAAGGTATCTATCTCTACACCTAAGCGTTCAGCCAGTTCAGCCGCTTGGCGCTCAACTTTTACGTTGAAACCCACCACGATTGAATTTTTTGTGGCACTAACATTTTGAATATCATTGGAAGTAACGTCACCTACTCCGGTACCAATCACCCTTACACAGATACGGTCAGAGGTAAATTTACTAAGTTCGTGTTCGATAGCATCGATAGTGCCCAGCACATCAGCTTTGATTAGAATCGGGATAGTAGGTAATTCTGACATCACCCGCTCCGGTTGAACATACAACAGTGATTCTTTGGTGATAGCCATCTCGGCCTCTTTTTTAGTATTGACGGTAAAGAATGTTGCGCCAACTTTCGGAATATCAGTGAAGCCAACAATGCCAACTGGGGTAGACATGTTTGCTTCTTTAATTGGTTTACCAAGATAATCTTCCATAATTCGTACCGGTGCAAAGACAGTGCCAGAAACAACGAAGGTGCCGGTTTTCAGGGTGCCATCAGTAATAAGTAGAGTGGCTGTATTACCTCTTTTCGGATCAAGCTTACCTTCAATTACTTGTCCACTGGCAGGAGCAGAGTTGTCTCCATGTAGTTCTGCTAGTTCGGCAGTTAGTACTACTAGGTCAAGTAATTCATTGACACCCTCGCCAGTTTTAGCTGAGATTCCGACCCAGGGAATATTTCCACCCATGCCCTCGATATATATTTCGTGTTCAATAAGGCTAGATTGAGTACGCACGATATCAGCGGCCGGCTTATCGATTTTATTGATGGCTACAATGTAAGGCAACTTACCTTGCTTGATAGACTCAAGTGCTTCAAGGGTTTGTGGTTTTACACCATCCTCAGCTGAGACAACCAAAATAGCTACGTCAGCGACATCTGCTCCACGTAGACGCATTTTTTGAAAGGCTTCATGTCCAGGAGTATCAAGAAAAGTGATATTAGCTACTTGTCCATCTTTGGTGGTGTGGCTACTGACGTAGGCTGAGAGGTGTTGGGTGATACCACCAGCCTCAGTGTCTACACTATGGGCCTTACGAATATAATCGAGCAAAGTCGATTTTCCGTGGTCGATATGTCCCATGACGACCACAATTGGTGGACGTTTAGCGATATTACTGATTGTGGCTTTAGTTTTTTTCATAGTGATTAACACGTAAAAACGCCTATAGAGGCGTACTAATAATGCAAAGTACTGCGAGTATATCAGAGATTTACAATATTTACACCCTATGTCATGATTTTTAGCATGTCTAAATTACCACCAATTGGTCGCCGGATTTATATTGATAATGCCGCCTCTACACCTTTACATACAGAGGTCAAAGAGGTAATGAAGCCATTCCTTGAAGCGAATTTCGGAAATCCTAGTGCGATTCACGAAGAAGGTGTTTTGGCTCGTGAGGCGGTTGATTTCGCTCGTCTTAAAGTGGCGCGTGCCTTGGGTATAAAAACTGGCGGAGTAATATTTACCGGTAGTGGTACCGAAAGTAATAATCTGGCTATCTTGGGCTACCTAGAAGCGTTACATAAAAGTGGTAAGACTTATGCAGGGATGGAAATTATCACGACTAAAATTGAACATCCGTCAATTTTGTCTCTACTACCAACTTTGGAACAAAAAGGAGTAAAGGTACATTTTGCTCAGGTTAATGAATACGGTATTATTGACACAACACAGTTTATAAAGTTATTGTCACCCCAAACTGTTCTGGTTACTTTTGCCTATGCTAATAGTGAAGTTGGGGTGGTTCAACCTGTATCTAGATTGGTTCGCAAAATTAGACAATATGAAAAAGAGCAAGGCAGTGAGATAATAGTTCATCTAGATGGCGCCCAGGCCCTGCTTTGGTTGCCGTGTGGTCTTGAACAACTGGGAGTAGATTTTCTCTCGCTTGACGCAGGTAAATTTAATGGGCCTAAAGGGGTAGGTATTTTGGCGAGGCGTAAGCAATTTAAGTTATCTCCAATTATGTTCGGAGGTGGGCAAGAAGGTGGCGATCGACCAGGAACAGAAAACGTACTAGCCATCGTTGGGGCAGGGGAGGCTATTTCTTTAGCTACTAGAGATTATGAAGAAAGGGCGTATAAGGTAAGTCAACTGCGTGATAAAATTATTACTTTAATTGGTCAGGAATTACCAGAAGCATTTATCAATGGACCACAGTATAAAAACCGTCTTGCTAATAATATAAACCTCTCTTTACCTGGTTTTGATACCGAGTACGCCGTCATCTTCCTCGATGCCCATGGTATTGCCTGCAGTACTAAAAGTGTTTGTGCCGGAGCAGGAAGTGGAATAAGTCATGTAGTTAAAGAAATTACTCAAGATGAGGTGAGAGCCAAGTCAACTATTAGACTATCTCTAGGGGAAGCTACGACTAGCGAAGAGATGATTTATGTAGTCTCTGTCTTGGTCAAATATGTAGCCAAGATGAAACCATTGACTCAGTAAGTTTTTCATTGCAATATAGGAGTAACGGAACGCGTAATACTGTTTGTTAGCTTAGCTTAACCACACGTAATTTTCTGTCTGCCGGTATGCGTACCGTATAATCAATTTATAATATGCCAAATTTTCAAAATTTTACATCAAAAGCCAAAGAGGCAATTCGAAAAGCTCATGAACTGGCAATTGAACGAGGTCAAAATCACGTTAACCCAATTCATTTACTGACAGCGCTAGCTATGCAAGATGAGAGTACTGTTATATCTATTCTTGATCGGCTAGATATAGACGTCATTGCTTTTACGGACCTGTTATTGGAGGCGCTTGAGGTGGTAGAGATGCAGACGACAATTTCACCTTCTTATCAATTATATCTAACTCCCGAATTGGCTAAAGCTTTAGAATATTCTGGCCGGTTCGCAGAGCAGATGGGTGATTCTTATGTCGGAGTTGAACACCTATTCATTGCTACTTTAGAACATCCAGGACCAGCAGCTGAAGTGCTACAGCGTATGAGTATTGATAAAGAGAAAGTACTTAAAGCTGTTAAAGAAATACGAGAGCATAGTGCTACTGATGCTCAATCACCTAAAAAATATCGTGCCTTAACTAAGTATACGCGCAACCTAACCAAACTCGCACAAGAGAATAAACTTGATCCAGTAATCGGTCGGGATATGGAAATTCAGCGAGTGATTCAAATACTTTCCCGTCGAACCAAAAATAACCCAGTACTAATTGGCGAAGCGGGAGTAGGTAAGACTGCTATTGCTGAAGGCCTAGCACAACAGATTGTTCTTGGGCAGGTACCAGAGTCGGTTAAAGAAAAAGAAATTCTTTCGCTTGATTTAGGTTTGTTGGTAGCAGGAACAAAGTTCCGTGGTGAATTTGAAGAAAGGTTAAAGGCTGTGATGAAAGAAGTAGAAAGTTCGGCCGGCGCAATTATTCTTTTTATTGACGAACTACATACAATTGTTGGGGCTGGACAAGCTGAGGGTTCAATGGACGCTTCAAACATGCTTAAACCAGCTTTGGCTCGTGGTGAAATAAGAGTCATTGGCGCTACCACCCTTAAGGAATATCAAAAGCACATTGAAAGAGACCCGGCTCTAACACGTCGCTTTCAACCTGTGTTTGTCAACGAACCGTCACCTGAAGATACGGTTGCTATTTTGCGTGGGCTTTCTGAGAAGTATGAACTTTTCCACGGAGTGAGGATTACTGACGATGCGATTGTATCGGCAGTTAATCTTTCAGCTCGGTATATTAGTGATCGTTTCTTGCCCGATAAAGCAGTTGACTTAATTGATGAGGCTGCTTCAGCATTGCGTATATCACTAGAAAATAAACCTGAAGAATTGGTAGTTTCTGATCGCCAAATAAGGCGTCTAGAAATTGAGCGTGAAGCTTTGCGCAAGGAAGTAAGTATTGCTGAAAACAAGAAAAAAATAAGAGATCGTATTAAAGATATCGAAAGAGAGATAGGCGAACTTAGGGAAACTACGTCAGCGATTGAAGCAAAGTGGCTAAACGAAAAAGCTGCCCTAGGTGATATTAGTCGTCTAAAGAAGGAGATGGAAGAATTGCGAGGCGAAGCTGAAACTGCTGAAGCAATGGCTGATCTAACTAGAGCGGCTGAGATACGTTATGATTTAATTCCTACTCTACAAAAAGATCTGGATGAAAAAATGAAGCGCCTAAAGAAGTTACAACGTACACGCCGGTTACTTAAAGAGGAGGTGACCGAAGAGGATATCGCAGGGGTGGTTTCTCGTTGGACCGGTATCCCAGTCTCTCGTATGCTTGAAGCGGAAGCTAAAAAGCTAGCGCGTATGGAAGAAGAATTGCGCGAAAAAGTGGTTGGTCAAGATCATGCTATCAAGTTAGTGTCGGACGCTATCAAACGATCGAGAGCTGGTATAGCTGATCCCAATCGACCAATCGGTTCATTTTTATTTCTTGGTCCAACCGGAGTGGGTAAAACAGAACTCTCCCGCGCGCTTGCCCAGTTTATGTTTAATGATCCAGATGCTTTATTACGTATTGACATGTCCGAGTTTATGGAGAAACATTCAGTGTCAAAAATTATTGGTTCACCACCTGGCTATGTTGGATATGAGGAAGGAGGCTCGATTACTGAACGAGTTCGTCATCGTCCGTACTCGGTCATATTGTTAGATGAAATTGAAAAGGCCCACCCAGAAGTATTCAATATACTACTGCAAGTGTTGGATTCTGGGCATTTAACCGACGCTAAGGGTCGCAAGGTGAATTTTCGTAATACGGTAATTATTCTGACTTCAAATATCGGGGCAGAACATATTGACCGGATGTCTAATTTTGGTTTTGCTGTCGATAAAGGAGCGGTTGCTCAGTACGAGCAAGCCAAAGATAAAGTAATGGAAAGTCTTAAGCTATTCTTCCGTCCGGAGTTTATAAATCGCTTAGATGAGATAATTATCTTTGATATTTTGTCACCAGAAACTATTAGAAGTATTGTCAGTATTCAGTTTGAAGACGTACAAAAGCGGTTAGCTAAGAAGGAAATCGTTCTGACTGTTTCAGATGAAGTGTTGGAGTATATTGCTAAGGAAGGCTATGATCCCAAGTTTGGTGCTCGTCCACTAAAGCGAGTAATTCAAAGTAAGATTCTTACCCCAGTTGCTAACATGATGATTGGAGAAGGGATGTTGCAACGTGGTACGGTGGCGGTCTCTCTTAAAAAAGGTGAACTAATCTTTGATGTTAAGAAAAAAATGCCTAAAGCGATTAAGTCCCTAAAAAAAGAAAAGGAGATGGTGATAGCTTAAATATAAGTAAATGGTTAAACCCCCGGCAAGACACGAAGTGCCTTGCCGGGGGTTTTCCTATTTAGATTTACTACTGCTAGTTTTTAGAAAGTTGTCCGATAGCGGAATTGAATTCCGCCACCACCGCGCACTTTTATATGTGCTACTCCTGCGTCGGCGACTTGAAAGCGAAAGCCTAAACCTATCATTCTTATGTCGTGACTTTGACTACTTTTTAGTCGTAGCCAGGTCGTTACGTCGTTATTGACAGTGTTGTCTTGTTGCCAGACTGGTAGAGGTTGGTACCGACAGATATCTTTCCAGTAGAGGTAGCTTGACTGGCTAATAGAGAGACTTTCTCTCGTGTAAGACAAGGTCTGTTTGGCAGAACAGGTGTTTGTACTTCGCACCTCGAGGTTTAGCCGGCGTGGGTTGTTTAGATCACCTCCGTACCCTATGCAGGGGACGTAGAAAGCGATTGCACAAAGAAAAATCTTGAGCATCTTTCGGTCTCCTGGGTTGAGGACTATCCCACAACGATTATAACACCATAATACGATTTTGGTGTTGATTATTTTCATACAATATTTACTTTTCCTAGCTATCTGGCTTACTAAGCGTATACTGAAAATATGAATAAAATACTAGTTGGATCAGTTTTATTAATCTTAGCTGGAATTAGTGTTAGTCTGTATTTTGATTCTAAAAAAGAAACCGGAGATAATATTCTTTCAGTAAAGGAAAAGACAGAAAAGCCTAGTGAGGCAAAAGTTGATGTTAATAAAGATGTTGTAATTAAGGATAAAGAAAATATATTGGATTTAAGTGGTAAAAGTCTCACCAAAGCCCCAGCATATATTTTTGAAAATACTAATCTTAAAGAGTTGAATCTGTCTAACAATAAAATTGGTGGGTCATTGCAAGCTGAAGTTCGTTTACTAGAGAATCTTCGAGTTCTTGATTTAAGCAACAATAATTTTACTGGCGTACCAGCCGAGGTAGCACAATTAGAAAATTTAGAAGTGTTAAATTTGGCCAATAATAGGTTAACCGGTTTACCAATGGAGTTAGGAAACTTAAAAAATATTCAACGGATTGATTTGCGAGGTAATACCTTTGCCAAACAGGATCTTGATTCGATAAAGAGTAAACTTCCAGCAACGGTTGTAATTTTAGTGGATTAAACTAAAGGCTTAAAAATTTCTAGCCAAAATGTTGTACTTCGGAGTTTAGAATAAATTGCCCATCCTTAATCTTTTGTAATAGCAAGCCAGATTTTTTCTTGGTTGTGACTAAGTTCTTATTTAAAGACCCCTTGTGCCAAGCTGACACAAGGGGGTTGGGCTAAGTGCCTATAAAGATCTGGTTACGGATTATCAAGTCCGCCAGCCAGTCGCCACAGAACTGAGCCAAACGTGTTGGATTCGCGAGTAGAGACAGGTTGCTTGTTCTGGGACAGGTCATCTTCCGTAAAGAGGGTACTCTTTTCTTCAGTTTTCTGACTCTGTGCCTTGGTCTGGTTTTTCAATTGATTTTCCTTCAAAATTTCTCCTGAACGAACAACGAGGAAAATTCCTCGACCGTATATAAGACACTATTTACCAACTATAGTCAAGACAGACCCGCCGTAGGCAGATTCTTTTGTTACGCGAACGGTACACCTTTCGTATCATACTTCGCTAGCGCTCTAGGATATACTCAAGGTCTTCTCATCCCTCGCAGATGCCTTGCTCCGGCGCACACGTATAAAAAACGCCCAAGCAAATGCTTGAGCTGTTTTTTATACGTGTGCGCCGAGTTGGAGTTGGTTTGAACCTTTTGTTCTGTAAATCGCTAGGTGAAGTTCAGGTCCCACACAGCCAGCAGTATTGAAGGGGTAATTCGCCTTCAAAAGAAGCTTATTTTGCAACATATATAAAACATTCATGGTGAACGAGCATTTTGTGATTTCTGCGTTTGTCAGTTCATTCTCATTATAAAGCGCTCTATGAGTTAGAGTCCTCGATAGGAGTGTAAGGTTTATGGGTAAGAAGAATTTATACATGTGACAAAGAAAAACCGGTCCACCACTTTAGTGGACCGGCCGACTCAACTCACTGTCTTTGGATAAAGTCAGGGTTCATCGATAGATCATGTTTTCGCATTTCATCAAGAAGAATGAGCTCACTTCCCTCGAGAGCCAGTCTTTTAACCTCGCAGTGCCTTGGATGAGCAAGGGACTCAAAGTACTCCTCAGTCCAACTAAGTAGAGATTTAAGCAGGATTCTCGTTTCAAAGCCGTGTGTGATTACGAGGGTTGTTCCTGCAGAAATGCCCATCTGAGTTCGAAGTTTTTTGGCAAAAAGATCGAACCGAAAGAGCATTTCTGGACCACTTTCTCCACTCGGGAATTGATAACGCAACACACCCACTCGATATCTTTCTTTTTCGATATCAGAACGGTTATGTATGGTCACGTTTCCCCAATTCTGCTTCGCGATTAGGTAGTCCGTGCTGAGTGACCACTTCACGGTAGGTGGTAACAAAGAGACGAGGATTTCTGCCGTTTCTAACACCCTCTTACTAGGTGAGAGGGTGATGTGCAGTGAGTTACAGGTACCGAAGTTGGAGATGAACTTCGATCCAAATTCAGCCGCCTGTCTCCTTCCTTTCTCACTCAAAGGCATATCCTCGTCCGCAATTCGTTCATATGCCGTCTTATCGATATCTTCGAGTGACTCAGCATGCCGCATTACAAACAATCTTGAAAAGACGTTGTTCATCTGATACCTCCGAAAGTATAGAGTAGAGTTTTGCGAGATTGTTAAAGTACAAGTTTACTTTAAAGTACTGATTTTTTACAAAAAGTCAATAATATGGCATTATTCAGTTCAATAAAATAATATGAAATGTTTAGCAGTTATTAATGAAAAGGATGTTTTTCCTGAGAAAAAAACCTCCGAAGACGGTGTGCAGTATGAAGATAGACCTACGGGCAAAGCTATTGTTTTTGACGAAGAAGGGAAAATTGCTCTTGTAGGTACCAAAGTCAATTCATACTATTTACTTCCTGGGGGTGGAATCGACCCGGGAGAATCAGTCGAAGATGGGGTCGTGAGAGAATGTCTCGAGGAGATTGGGTGTGACGTAAAACTTGATCGGTCGCTCGGTATTATTGAAGATTATAGGACGAGAGACAAGAAGCATTGTATAAATTATTGCTACACTGCGGAGCTTAAGGGTGAAAAAGGTGAACTAACACTCACTGAAGAGGAAATAAAAAATGGGCTCCATGTGATATGGGTGTCGCCTGAAGAGGCGATTACGATTTTAAAAGATGAAACCGAACAGTTAAAAAGAGGTGAAGTTAGTTTTTACAATACAGGATTTAATATTTTACGTGATTTTCATTTCTTAAATCAGTTAAGTGGCGTTAAATCAGAAAACGAAAGGATTTATTTATTCACTGATTACAGAGGTCAATTTTACTCCTCAACAAAATATAGGGGAGCGGCAGTTGATATTCCTAGACTGGAAACCTATTTTAATAAACTCGGGTTTGAACTTTTTGTCAGACCATTTTCTAGTATTAATTTTCGAACTCAGGACTATGCAAATAAATGGGTATTGTATCAATCGTCTGAGGATCCCAGTCTCTTCTATCGTAGCTTTGTAGACGATATTATACTTGGTTTACATCATCAAGGGGCCAAACTAATCCCAAACATATTTCAGCATAGAGCGCACCATAATAAGCATTTTATGGAAATTCTTCGAGATTTGCAGAACATCTCTGAAGTTAAAAACGTAAAAGCAAGAAGGTATGGCACCTATGAGGATTATCAAAACGAGATCAATGACCTAAAAGAAGGGGGCTTTGTGTTTAAGTCTAGCAACACATCAAAGAGCAGGGGCGTCTATTTACTTAAAAGTTTGAAAGAAAAAATTAACATCCCTAAATTTGCCTCACGAACATTATCAACCCAAAATATTCGTTACTTCATTGAGTGGATAAAGACTGGGCATAAGCCTTTACTAATATCAAACAACAGGCACAAGTTTGTGTTACAGCAGTATATACCTGGATTGAAGGGTGACTATAGAATCGTCATCTATGGCAACAAATACTATGTCCTCTATCGTGAAAATAGACCTAATGATTTTCGTGCTAGTGGTAGCATGAGGTTCCATGATGAAATCGAATTACCTACCGGAATTCTAGATTATGCTAGAAAGATTTTCGAAAGCTTTGAGGTCCCGTTCGTGGCCCTTGATATTGGATTCAATGACAAAAATTTTTATCTTTTTGAATTCCAATTTATTAGCTTTGGACAATATACATTGGAAAGATCGAAATTTTTTTATCAAGCCGACAATGAATGTAAATGGAATAAAGTTTATGAAACACCAGACCTCGAAAGAGAAATTTCTAGCTCAGTTGCTGCATATATAAAGAAGCGTCAATAAATTTATTATGTGCGGGATTGTC
>DYNY01000001.1:29303-74533 GCA_020720815.1 Candidatus Elulimicrobium sp.
GGGATTGTCACCTATGACAATATTACAATCGGTCACACCAGGCTTGCGATTGTTGACGTAACCCATAACGCCGATCAGCCTTATGAAAGTGACGATTACATTCTTTCTTACAATGGTGAAATCTATAATCATGACGTACTCCGAAATCAGTATTGCGTGGACAGAAAGATTCAATCACCATCCGACACGGCGACTCTTTTTGCATTACTACACACTCTTCCAATTGAGGATATTATGAGAATGATTGACGGCATGTATGCATTCAGTGTTCTAGATGTGAAAAATCGAACAGTATTTCTTGCATTGGATAAAATGGCCATAAAACCTCTTTACTATGTAGATACATCAGAGTATTTTGCTTGGGCTTCTGAGATTAAAGCATTTAAGGCCCTCCCAGGTTTTGTTTTTAGGATGAATCGTGGGGTTTTGTTTGAACACTTGGTATTCAGATATATTTTCGGTAGGTCAACATTGTTGGAAAATGTATTTAAAATACAATCAGGTACATATCTGAATTATTCTTTAGATTCGGGTACTTTTTATGCGAAAAAATATTTTGAACTAACAAAAGGTGATTCGTCTAACGAAAACACTGAAGAAGTATTACGTGAGAGTGTAAAAGGAAATCTCATGAGTGATGAGCCTGTTGGCGTCCAATTAAGTGGAGGGATAGATTCTAGCTTGGTAAGCTACTTCGCTCAAAAAAACTCTTCTAATCCGATACATTCATTTTCTATTGGATTAAAGAATGATGAGTGGAACGAATTTGAATATTCAGATGCGATATCTAAAGAACTTGGAACAATTCATCATAAGATACTTTTTACAAAGGAAGAATTTGTAAATTTTTTCGAAAAAATCACCTATCATCTTGATGAGCCTATGGTTCATTCTAATACAGTACCAATGTATCTACTGGCAAAGCATGCGAGACAGTACACAAAAGTGCTGATTACAGGAGAAGGTGCTGATGAGGTTTTTCTTGGTTATCGAAGATATCTTAAAAATGATATTATCTGCGATGAGGAACTCCTTTACTCTAACGCTTTTTCGTCTCCAGACACAGTATTGAGTGTCCTAAAAAACAAAACACAGTCGCTATCTGAAAGAAAACTGCTTGTTCAAAAAGTGAGTGACTTAGATTGGCAAGATAAGTTAAGTCATTACGACATTCTTACATATTTACCACATGTGCTACTTCGTCAGGATAAAGCAGGAATGGCCGCTAATGTTGAAAATCGAGTACCTTTTTTAGTTAATTCAATGGTGCTGGCAGGTTACAACTCAAGCATGAAGATAGGGGAGTTTGGAGGGAAGACCCACTTGAAGCGCGTGGCATTAAAGTATTTTCCACGGGATTTCGTGTTACGGAAAAAATGCGGATTTGGATTGCCAATTTCTGATTGGCTTAAAGATGAGAATTGTTTACTTCCGCATCTCAATGCACTGAAGAGAAGTCAGTTAATTTCAGAGCACTTTAATGAGGAAAAAATCAATAAGATGATTAGTGAACACCTTGATGGTGTAAATGATCATTCTATTATGCTATTTAGTCTCGTAGGACTTGATACATGGCATAAAATTTTTTGCAGTACCAATGAGTAGTTTTGCATTTTTTTATTGGGTAGTAGTACGTTTTACTAAAGAGATGTGTTTAGTCTGTTTTGTATGTTTTCACCTTAATAAATTCGAAAGTAAACACAAAAATACCTTGAAAAGAGCATTTATCAGATATGGAGAGTGGGGAGCCCGCGAGGTGCTTAAATGTCTCATTTAAATTAGTGAGTAAATTCAATGATATTTTGCAGCGTCAGACCCGGATATTCTACCAATTCCACCCATGCCGGCGTTCGTAAATCGTCCAGAGCTGCCAGCTAAAGTGTCGAACTCCATTCCGGCCTATGAAAAAATCCCTATATAAATAGGGATTTTTTCGAGGGTGTCCTTATTCAACCAAGCTCGAACCTATTTCCAGTCGCGAAGCGAGTGAACGCGTGCTTCGCACGCGCCGAGCGCGTGGTGGCTTTGTACCACTCCGTACGCTCCGCTCTCATGGTGATGCGGACAAACTAGCGCACCTCCCTCCGCCTCGCATGCTCGGCGGTACGTCCTCCAGTACCCCTCCTTTACAGTATTCCTTTTCTTTTCGCCCCTCAATTATTTTTTTGAATATGGAAAAGGAGGGGTACTGGAGGACTACAAAATTAATTATTACTAATTATATGGCTTTAATTGGCCCGAACTATAAAACTTAATGCACTCTCAAAAATATGAAACCTCCCACCAATCTGCATTGGATTTATATGCTATGCAATACGATAATGAGCACCTATTCGCAACTCAGACTTTTGATTTTTGCTCTCGTAAGTGGTCCAACGAAGCCAGAATTATAACCAAGACCTAAAACAGTGAGTTGGAAGTTTTTGACAGCAGCCATAGTCAGAAGTCCAAAAAAACCAGTAGGTTCGGAGTTTAGATAACCATTAGTCTGCAGGAAGTCTTGTAGGGTAGACACTTCACCATTTGTTTGATCATCGCGTGATCGATATCGTAAATTGTTCATTAGCGACGAGCAAGCGTTATTCGGGAGCATATCAATATCAGCATCACTCGCACCTTCTGTAAAATTTATTTTTTTACCTACGGTCTGTGTATTAGTAACTACTACAGATGTCGTCTTCTCTGCTGATGGGCCATCTTTACCGCCTCCAGTGTCATTAGCACACCAAATTTTATAATTAGTGGTCTTTGTAGGTACAATCACTTTAGATCCAGTGAGAGAAATAATTTCTTCGGTAGAATCATATTGCAAAATACAACGTCTCGCATTTAGCGTGTTCCAATAGAGTGTGGAAGTTTGGCCCGCCTTAATCGCAGACGGATACGAACTGAAGACAATCACTGGCATTTCTTTAGGAGCAACCGGTGTTACTGACACAAATACTGTCTTTTGAGTTGATTGGGCATCTTTACCACTTCCGTCGTCCATGCCGACACAAGAGAGCGTAAAAGCTCCTGATTCTGACAAGTTCTTAAGTGTGTACGTGCCATTAACAGGGACATCAGACAATAGAAAAAGTCCGCTATTTGTCTCATTTCGTAAAATACTGCAACTTTCTGCCTGAGATGAGTTCCATGAAAAAGTAACACTTTTACCTGCAGATATCGAACCAGGACTAACCGTAAAAGTATTAATAGCGGGACTCAGTGTACTTTGGGCAGAAACAAGATTTATATTTGAAACTATTATTAAAAACATGGCAAACAGCACCAACAAGTAATATTTATTTTTCATAAAATAACATTACTATACGAAACGGTTTTAATTAAATTGTTTACGAACCCGTTGAGATGTGATTAGAACTTTTTAACTTAGCCAATGACTAAAAATTACGTCGTAATTCAAGAAAACAAATGCAAATGCAATCACCAACGTGATGATCGATAATGTTTTAATCACTTGATTTTGACTGACTGAATCTTTATTTGTTAAACTTAGCAGTACAATAACAGAGATCAAATACCAGATTAAAACCTGATACAAATAATACCCTGGTCCTATTTCAGTAATTTTTTGACACTGACAATCAACATCACCTGGGGTAATTTTTCCTACTTGGACTATCGCTAATACAGTGACTGAGCAGGCAACAAAGAAAAAAGTGAGTAGCGATTTCTTTAGCTTAGTCCAGACAAAAAATGAACCTGATTTTAGTGAACTAATGAGAATAAAAAATCCAAGAAACCAATACCATGACGGTATCCCAATCATTATTCCAAGCCAACCAAGGAAAAGTATACCGTCACTTGTTCCAAAGTCTCCACCATCAAACCAGGCTGGACTAAGAACTAGCAGTAGAAATAAAACACCGACCGTAATTGAAATTATTTTCGTGCTAATTTTATTAGAAATTGTACCATCCATACATGTATATTACTCATTTACTCTAGTATACTTGAGATGTCTTTATAAAAAGCACAGAATCAGTACTATATTATTTTGCGGGCTATATGGGAGGAAGTTAGAACTTTTATTATAAATACCTTGCAACAAAAGGTATTACCCCTCACTGGCTTTTTTTATTTGTCGCTCAGCTTCCTCGCCTGCTCTAATTCTTGCCATAAGATTATCAAACTGAGGGTCGATATCTTCGTCAGTACGCCCCACAGCACGCATAGCTGATTCGTAAGCCAGGCGCCTATCTTCAACATTTTGAAAGTGTTCTGTATCAGTAAGGGGTTTTATTCCCCTATCTGCAACAAAAGCATCAATAATATCTGGGTCTTTTGCTAGAGCCTTAATATGTGCGGCGCTGATATTTTTTCTATCAAAGTCTGGATCGAGAAGTTCTGCAATCAGAGCCATTTCGCTTGGAGATAGTTCCTCATTTTCGAGTCCAAAGTCAATATTGTCGGCATTACTTATAACCTTATCGACATCAGTTACAGCTTTCTCGCCTACTTCATCCAGACTGTCTACTTGGTAAAGACTTTTTAAGTACGCTAATTCCTCGGGAGTCGGAGAACTCTCATTTGGATTAGTTGCTTTTTTACTTTCATCTGAATTGCCCTCACTTTCTATTCCCATACAAATTGACTAAATTTTGATAAAAAATGAAATATTATTAGATCGTTAAAAGATTATAACAAAAGCGGGTAAGTTAGTTAATACTTTGTCAGTTTCTGTTTCGTTATCGCGATATTTATTTGTCTTGGCAGGGGATGTGATTCGGTCACGAATTACATAGTATATTTGTTCGTCTTCGATTCCAAATTTATTAAGTGTTTTCTTCCCCGTCTCGTTCGCATACGACAACGCTCCGACTTCCAAATCTCAACAGAAAGCAAAACTATTTGCTTTCTTCATCCTCCGCCCAATAAAAGTAATCAGCCATTGTATATATCTTCCGCTGATACTGGCTGTCCATTCATATCGTAAACCCCATCTGCTCGTCTGATATAAATCGGTAAATCCGAGTAATTACTCTGAGCAAATTCAATTGCTTTTTGTTCGCCTGAACGTTTCCTGGTAATCCTAACAGTAGGTTGCCCAGCCCGAATACCTGTCTTAGGTACGAAACGACTTATTGCCTCAATTGATCCTCCGTCAAAAATATCGCCGTATTTTTTTAGTTTTTCTGCCTCCTCGTCCTCATTAAATATTTCTGTTACGTTATCACCGAAATAATCATGTGGTTCTCCAGTTTCAGTACTTATTACTGGCTTCAAACGTTCACCATCTATAAAAATTCCTTTGATATTTGGCTTATGTATGATGGCTTCGTTATATCTACCATGACCAGATAACTCCTGAGTATTTTTCGCAAAAGCTGTCGCTGGGTCGACCTGTAGCGTACCTCCTTCAGATCCTCCTACATATTTACGATAACGCTTATCTCCTTCAGTTATAGTAGATGAGTCTCCACCATAAGAACCTATCATTGAGCCATCAACAATAAGACCAAATGGGTACATCGTTCCGTGTTTAACATCTGGGTTATCTATTGCCACAATCGAAACAGAAAGATCAGGCTGTTTTTCTGTTACTATATTTATTTTTTCTTCGGTTGTAACTTCGTCAGCTTTAATCTCGGTATTATTTATTGAGGTATTATTCATATTCCAACCCTCAAGTGGTAAGGTATGAACCACTATACTGTTGGTCTCTTTAGTTAATTCCGAAACACTTAACTTACCTTCGGCCAATAATTCAGCCGTTTTTTCTGAAGCTAACCTAGAACCTTGATTTTGTTCACGAACACGTTCAAAAAGTTTTTTTCGATCCGAAACAAAGGTTGATTCATTTTTTGCTCTGCCGTCAGAATACCTAGCCTGAATACGTCTAGCCTCAATTTCTTGCTGGCCTTGTATTTCAAGTTTTAACTGCTCGATGTGTGATTGTATGTCAGCATTTTTCTGTGCTTCTTCTGCTAACAGTTCTTGTTTTTTAGTTTCAAATTCATCAATCTTTGATCTTGCCTCATCAGAACCTAAAAAGGAAACCTGTCTTTGACCGAATGCGATTATTTTTTGAAGTGGATTACGTCTAGCTATTTCTCCCTGTTTGTATCCAATCATAGTATTGAAGTAATCGAGTGATCCTTCTGTCTCTCTCCATGTCAACTAATTGCTGATATATATCAGAGTATATAGATAAACTTCAAGGTGTTTGTGGGATACTTGAACTTAACCTTAACATGCGCGAAGTACGAGAAATGGTATGGGCAGATTATGTGTACCATAAAACCGAAGAATTTCTTCTCAAGAACGATGCAGACGCCCTCGTTTCTTTTTTGCACCTCATTGGTGTAAGTGAGCGACCATATTTATCACAAGCCCTCCTTGGAGTTAAAGATATTCTTCAGGAACGCTCGCAATACAATGGAAGTTGGGAAGCAGTCTTAGAAGAGATTAGATTATTCTATAAAGTCAGTATATAACCATGCCCTTCTGGGGCAGGTTTGATGTTGGGTGAATGCCTAATAAATAGTTCCAACCTAGCTCTACTTCTCCTTTCTGTATTACTTGAAGGGCTATCGTCGCCGTAAGGATAAAACCAGAATTCACGTATTCCAGTTGCTTGGGCAACGCTCTGTATGCAGCGGGACACGTACTCGATATTAACTCCTTCTTTTGCCGAATCAGGCTCCAGTACCAGTAAGGTTGTCATAGGGTCCAAAAAATAATTCTGGGAGCGGTTTATAATTTTTGCCTGAAGTATCAATAACTACTCCTATATTTTTAAAAATATACAGTGTTGCATCTTCTCGGTACTGTCTAGTACTGAGAATTTCAGGTCGTACTATATCTATTTTGGTGCGCCGGGAGGGATTCGAACCTTCGTAGGCTAATGCCAGCAGATTTACAGTCTGCCCTCGTTGACCGCTTGAGTACCGACGCAATTGTTTGATTCTTACCAAGTTTAGCCTTGAGCTACTTGGTAGGGTATAAATTACCATACTCTGCGTTCTTTTCAAATCTTCCTTGTGCTAGTATTGGTTTATATTTATGAAACAATCTTATTTCTCATTAGTATTATTTCTTTTTCCACTTTTAACTAAAGCTGCTGGTCTAGTACCTTGTGAGCCAAGTGTATTGAATGGAAAGATTGTGAATGAGTGTGGTTTTTGCCAGGTTGGAAGTTTGATAAAGAACGTGGCCGATTGGATTGGTGTGGTATCGGGATTTATTGTTGTATTGGTTATTATTTATGCTGGTCTGCGTATGGTTTATTCTATTGGTAATGTTTCGGCCAAGACTGACGCCAGAAGATTGATTAGTACAGCGGTTATTGGTTATGTCATTATTTTAGGATCATGGATGCTAGTTGATACTTTTGTAAAGTTTTTAATCCCCGGTTCCTCTTATGGTATCAATAATCCACTTATTTGTCCTTAAATATACGCAGTCAGACCACTGTCTTTGCGAATTTATCCATGTTTTAATGTTAGTAGTAATTAAATTTTATGTATCGCTATCTACCATTAATTTTACTTTTGGCTATATTTATTATTCCTGATTTAGTCTCGGCGGCACCGGGTGGTTTTGTAAATTGCGAAGGTGCTAGTTGTAGTGCTTGTGATTTAGTCGACATGACTAACGAAATTATTAGGTGGCTACTAGGCATAATCTTCCTTATTTTTGCTGCTTTGATGACAGTGGCGGGTTTTGGGCTAGTAACTTCTGGTGGTAATCCATCTGCTTTAAATGCTGCCAAAGCAAAATTTACTAATGCTATCATTGGGATAATTATTGTTTTTTCTGCTTGGCTTATAGTTAATACTGTAATGGTTGAGTTGGTTTCAGATGGCAATACGGCTGGAAATATCACCGGTTGGGGTCCTTGGTCTGAAATAAAGTGCCAGGTACAAACCGTTACTGTCGAGATGGGTGAAATACCGCAAGCGGCTGGAAATCCTCCTGACCCGGCAGTTGTCGCTCAATGCAATGATGATGCGGCCTTAATGACGAAATATCATGGTTCACCAATAGGTCTTGAAGCACCAGGCTTAAGAGTAATGATAAATTGCTATTTAGCCGATCCGGCAGTTAGTGCCCTTACTGATGTTCCGCAACTTTATACAGTCGACAGAGAGCATCCCCGTTGCAGTCTTACAAACGGGCATGTGGCGTGTGGTCCGTGTAGTCATAGTGCAAACTCAAATCACTATGGTAGAGGTAGTGGAGCGGGGGCTAAGGCAGTTGATTTTAATTCAAAGGGTTCTGAACAAGCATTATATGATGCTTTGCGTGCAAGAAAAGCAGTTTGTGGAGGGACATTATTGTTTGAGACTCACCACACTCATATAAGTTTGTAGCGACTCTTAATATTTTTTCGGGTCTACAAGGAGTTTCTTTCGCTATGCGAACGGTACACTTTTCGTATCGTACGAGCTCACGCTCATACGATATACTCCAAGTCTTCGAATCCTCGGGCAGTCATAAGTAAAACACCAATCTAAAAAAGATTGGTGTTTTACTTATGATGCGGGTCCACGAGGATTCGAACCTCGGTCAACGGTTTTGGAGACCGGCATTCTACCACTGAACTATGGACCCATTCGCATTATTGTAACTCAGGCGTGAATTCCACTTGAGTCGCTACATAGTAGGTGAAAAGGATAATAAAATCAATCTCGCAAAAACTTAGTGACCACTCTTAATACATCGCTTTCTTGTCCGCTAGTAAACCAGACAATTGTTTGATCGCGCTTTAACCAGGTCAATTGTCGCTTGGCGTACTGCCAGTTTTTTTGTTCAAAGCGGTCGATGAATTCGACCTCGGTAATTTCTTTGTTTAGCAGTGCTAAACCAAGGGTATATTCAAAACCAATTTCGTCTAGGCGATTCTCTGTGACACCCTTAGACAGAAGACTTTTAATTTCATTTAAAAAGCCAACCTTAAGCCACTGTCGGGCTCTTTGTCGGTAACGCTCACGCAAAGTCTCTTTATTCGCCTGTAAGCCAATTATGAGCCAATCGTAAGGACTATTTATGGTTTCTACCTTAGGGATATGCCCAAGTGTTTCCAGTATCTCTAACGCACGTACTATTCGTCGAGGGTTCTGAGTATCAATCTTAGAAAGGAGAGTAGGGTCGAATGCTTTTAGACGAATTTTCAATTCTGGAAGAGGCAGTGCTTCTAATTCAGCTCGGAGTTTTTGGTTTGGTGGTACAGGAGCTTTGCCACTATTGCCACGCAGTTGGTCAAGGTAGAAGAAAGTACCACCAACGACGATAGGAAGTTTTTCTCGCTTAGTAATATGGCTGATGGCCGACGTAGCGAGAGTAGAGAAGTCGTGTGCAGAAAAAGTCTCATCTACATCAACAATATCGATGAGGTGATGTGTAACTTCACCCATTTCTTCGGGTGTGATTTTAGCTGTACCAATATCAAGACCACGATAAATCTGACGGGAATCAGCAGAGATAATTTCCCCTGAAAATCGCTTGGCCAAAGCCAACGAAAGAGCTGTTTTACCAGATGCAGTTGCGCCCACAACAGCAATGGCCTTAAGCTTTTTTTTAGTCATGTTACGACTATGGAATAGTTTAATTCTTAAGATTTAAAATTCGTCCAGATAAGAAACTTTTGCCCCTAAAGAAGTTAAGCGTTCGATGAGTTTCTCATAGCCTCGGTTAATACTGTAGATATTGCGTAGGATAGAGTGGCCTTTGGCTCCCAACATGGCAATGAGAAGTATAGTGGCAGGGCGTAGAGCTGGTGGACAGATGAGCTCAGCTGGTTTGAGTGGGGTTGGGCCGGTGATGTAAATACGGTGTGGGTCTGCTAGGACTGTTTCGGCACCAAGCTTATCAAGTTCAGTAAAATAGATGGCACGTTTCTCGTAAACCCAATCATGAATAAGAGTTTGACCTTCGGCCTGAGTGGCAATGACCGCAAAAAAAGGAAGGTTGTCAATATTTAATCCCGGATAAACAGCTGGGTGAATTTTTTCATGCAAAGCTTTAAGCTGTGAAGGTTTGGTTATTAAATCAACTAACTTGGTTACACCATTATGACTGAGATAAGGCTTTGATTTTTTGTATTCAAAGCCCATCTTTTCTAGTTTTAGGAGTTCTAGTTCCAAAAAATCAATTGGACAACGAGTGATGGTAATAGCAGAATTTGTAACGATAGCAGCTGCAATAAAAAACATCGAATCCGTTGGGTCTTCACTTAGGGTATATTCAACATTAGTGTTGATATCGGCTACGCCAGTTATAGTTAGAGTAGTTGTACCAATACCTTCGATAACCACCCCTAATTCTTTAAGGAAAAAGCAAACTTCTTGCACCATGTAGTTGGCTGAGGCGTATTTAATGATAGTAGTATCGGCCATACCAGCAGCGGCAAAAAGTGTGTTTTCGGTTACTGTATCACCGGATTCGTAGAGTACAATTTCGTTTGATTTAGCTGGTGTGCGAGAAATTTCGTAAGTTTCCGATGTGGTTTCAATATTTATACCAAAATTTTCCAAAGCATAGAAATGTGGTCGGACAGTGCGACTACCAAGTTTGCAACCACCTGACTGCGGTAGACTGAATTTTTCTAGACTGTGAATTAGTGGGCCGATAAACATTACAATACTACGAGTTCTTCTAGCCGCTTCGACATTAATTTTTTTTAAATTGAAACGTTTCGGCGGAGTGATTTTGATAGTCGTGTCTTGCCATTCGACGCGCACGCCAATACTCTCAAGCACTTCAATAATACGGTGCACTTCTTCGATGCGAGGCATGCGGTGCAGGGTAGTGGTACCTCGATTTAAAAGACTGGCACAGAGTAATCCGACCGCTCCATTTTTTGAGGTGTTGGTTTCAATTACACCCGATAATTTTTTACCGCCTTCGATTTCAATATTTACGGTACCTGGGGAAAGGGTAATAAGATTTTTACCAAGGGCCTTACTAATACGCCTAAGCATGTCCGCGCTAACGTTTTGGTTACCACTTTCGATGCGTGCAATAGCGCTCTGAGTAGTTTTAAGAGCTTTGGCTAAGACAGCCTGGGTCATACCTTTGGTTTCACGAAGATCCGCGATTGATTGTCCAATATTTTTCATACGAAATTAATAATAGCATATATGCTATTATTAACCACTTGGTACATTGGTGGAAAAGCGTTACTATATAACAAATGTGGAATAAATTAACTCCTAAAATCGGTATCGACCTTGGTACCACTAGCATTCTTGTTTTTGTTCCTGGGCAAGGGATTGTGCTTAATGAACCATCTGTTGTCGCTGTTTCCGATGATAACCGGGTTTTGTCGGTAGGGGCTGAGGCTAAGCGTATGATTGGCCGCACGCCTGATAGTATAAGAGCGTATCGACCAATGAAGGATGGGGTAATAGCCGACTATCGAGTGACTGAGACAATGCTACGTTATTTTCTTCGTAAAGCGTTACCACGGTTTAATATTTTTAAACCGGACGTCATGGTCTCTGTTCCGGCTGGCGTAACTTCGACCGAAAGACGAGCGGTGGTGGAGGCGACCATTAAGGCTGGCGCACGTAATGCTTACGTTGTAAAAGAGCCAATTTTAGCAGCAATTGGGGCCGGTATTCCTATTTATGAGCCACAGGGTCATATGATTGTTGATATTGGTGGTGGAACCATAGACGTGGCGGTTATTTCTCTTGGTGGTATCGTGGCGGCTAATTCAGTGAAGTGTGCTGGCAATCGTATCGATACAGCCATTATTGATTATGTAAAAAAGACTCGTAATCTTTCTATCGGTGAAAAAACGGCTGAAGATATTAAAATCACGGTTGGCTCGGCTTTGCCTTTGGAAGAAGAGTTGATGATGGAAATTAAGGGTCGCGATGTTCTGTCTGGATTACCGCGCACGACTGAAATCAGGACTAATGAAGTAGTAAGAGCTATTAGTAAAGAATTGCGAGAAATGATTAAAGCGATTAAGGATGTTTTTCAGAACACTCCACCCGAATTGGCAGCCGATATTATCGACGGTGGAATAATAATGACCGGTGGAACTTCACAATTGAGAAACTTTCCTGAATTAGTGAAAAGACGTACTGGAGTAAAAGCTGAGCTGGCTAATGAAGCATTATTTTGTGTGGTAGCTGGTACCGGTATTGCCCTAGAACATCTTGATGCTTACAAGCAAGCAGTTTTGGCTAAGCGGTAGGGCCTATTATATTTTTGGTGGATAGAGAGGTCAATAAAGTTGTACCCTAAGGTACAATACATATTATGTCTGAACGTATTCTGGTACAGTTTTCTTCGCCTGAAGAGGAGATTCGCTATTTGCGCGAGCAGATGGCTGTTAAGGAGCGAGAGCTTATGTCCCGTAGTGCGGAAGTTGATGCCAGTGATATAGAGACAATTGGCAGGCAAGAGCTTAAGGAATATTCACAATTTACACCCAAGGTGATACTTTCTAGAGAGCATGGTATGCCTGATTTAGCTATTGCTACTTCGGTGGAGCAGGCTAGTTATTCACCTGATCCAGTCGGAGAGGTAATGAACATTGCGATTGAGAAAGGCATTCGAAATGCCTTGTCTGTCTTAGAGAAGATGAGTAACGCCTATGTTGTTGATGAAGTACATAGAAAATTGATCGAACACATTCGCTCTGGAGCCACGATCCAAGATTTACGTGAAGATGTACCACCTTGGCACATGCTTAATATGACTCTTTACGAAGTAACTTTACCGGAGGTTAAGGGAACTGATGGAAAAGAGTACCAACTAGCGGAGTTGGTGGGTATGATGGAGCAACTCTTTGCTGGTTTGAGGACCATTGGCTCACAGGAAGCTGAGAATCACTTTGTGATTGAGATAGCAGTAGCAGACAAGAGTGACGATATTGTTTTTTATGTCGCTGTACCGAGTAAGTTTCAATCTTTGTTTGAAAAGCAGACACTATCACTTTTTCCCCACGCTGAACTTATTATCCAAAAGCATGATTATAATATTTTCGTTGATAATGGTACATCTATCGTCTCGGAGGCCCAACTTAAAAAGCATCCTATTTATCCGCTACGTACGGCTGACGGTTTTTCATCCGATCCATTAGCAGTTATCTTAAATGCTTTTTCAAAAATAGAGAAAGAAGGAGGAGGAGCGGCGGTGCAGTTTGTGATGCGTCACCCACAAAAGAAGTATCGTAAATCTTATGAAGAAATAATCAAAAATATCGGTAAAGGAATGAAGGCAGGAGAAGCGATTTCACGTAGTACTATTGGTGGAGAGCTAATGGGTTCGGTTAGTGACTTCCTTTTTAGTGGTAAAAAGGATAAAGAGGCTGAAATTAAAACATCACCAGACGCTGACAAGGTAGAGATTTTTGCAAGAAAAATCAAAGCCGATATAATCGAGACAAATATCAGAATTGCTGTTTCAGCTTTGCAAGAGAGTCGAGCCGAACAAATTTTGACTGAAATAGAATCCACCTTTAACCAGTTTGATTTGGTGGAAGGGAATGACATTGGCTTTAAGCGGGCCAGGGGTGGTTCGCTTCTACGTTTACAAAGAGCCTTTTCGTTTCGTGAGTTCATTAATGACGCTACTTTACCTATATCATTAAACGAACTTTCTACCCTTATTCATTTTCCTGGAAACGGTATTCTTAGTTCACCGCAATTTAAACAATCCCAGTCAGTCACTGCACCAGCTCCGCTTGATATGCCAACATCCGGGACCCTCTTGGGAGTAAACAAGCATCGTAATGTGGAGACTCCGATCTATATGACTGAGATGGACCGCATGCGACACCTCTATATTATTGGTCAGACTGGCGTAGGTAAGTCAAAGTTAATGACCAACATTATTATTCAGGATATTCAACAGGGTAATGGTGTCTGTATGATTGACCCGCATGGTACTGATATTGAAGAGGTACTGGGAGCCATACCACCGGAGCGAGCTAAAGACGTGATTTACTTCGACCCATCGCGCATGGATAACGTGGTTGGGCTTAATATGCTCGAGTACGATATCAATAAGCCTGAGCAAAAAACCTTTGTGGTCAATGAGCTCTTTTCGATTTTTCAAAAGCTGTATGGAGCCAATCCGGAGAGTATGGGGCCGATGTTTGAACAGTACTTTCGTAACGCCACAATGTTGGTGATGGAAGACCCTGAGAGTGGTAATACCCTCATGGATATTTCTCGTGTCATGGTTGATGCTCAGTACCGTCGATACAAATTGTCTAAAGCTAAGAACCCAGTCGTGGTCCAGTTTTGGACCGAGATTGCAACGAAGGCTGGTGGGGAAGCGTCACTCGAAAATATTGTGCCATATATTGTATCTAAGTTTGACGTGTTTACCGCTAACGATTACATGCGTCCGATTATTGGTCAACAAAAATCTTCTTTCAATTTCCGTCAATTAATGGATGAGAAAAAGATTCTTTTGGTTAATCTGTCTAAAGGTCGGCTGGGTGAAATCAACGCCAACCTTATCGGCATGATTGTTGTTGGTAAAATTTTAATGGCGGCGCTTTCGCGTGTAGATGACGTAACTAAAAGCTTTCCATCGTTTTATCTTCACATTGATGAGTTCCATTTTATTTCTACACCAGCCATTGCTTCGATTTTGTCTGAAGCCAGAAAATATAAACTCAGTCTTACTGTAGTGCATCAGTATATTGCACAGCTAGATCAAAATATTAAGGATGCAATTTTTGGTAACGTCGGCTCGATAATTGCTCTACGTGTCGGTACTGAAGATGCCCAATTCCTAGAACAACAATTCGCCCCAGTCTTTAATGCTAAAGACATTATGAATATTCCAAACTACAACGCAATCTTACGTATTTTGGCCAACGGCATCCCTACTAAACCTTTCAGTATGGCAACTTCGACGCCGATTAAATCAGACCCAGCGCGCGTTCAGGCGATGATAAATGAAAGCGCGGCGCGCAATGGCCGACCACGAGCCGAAGTAGAGGCGGAGATATCGGCTAGATACGCCAAGAAGCCAGCCCCTGCGCAGTCTTTGGGTGGTATAGTGTAGGAATATAATATGTACGATGAAGAAAAATTTAAACCCATAAGAAGACATGCTAGGGAGACTGGTATTGAAGATCCATTTGTGGATATTATTGATGGAGCAAGACAGATTGAAAATTCAAGTAATGAGATTTTGCGGTCATTACAAGCTATTCCGTCGGACTACTTAGATTCTGTAGAAGATCTGGTTACAAGATTCAATGTGGCTTTTTTTGCTATTAAAATAACCTTGGTAAAATTACTCGAGAAAAATGAAGTGAATGAAAAAAATCTTGACAAAGCGAATGATTTATTAGAAGAGCTTAAAGAACTAAAAAACCAAATAGATACCAAACTTATAGAAAGTGTTGAAACAAATCCGGCTACCGGTTTAGGAGACGAATTGGCTGTTTTACCGACTGGTGAAGTTATAAAGTCAGAAGAAATTAGTAAAAAATTTACGACTGAAAAAGTTGAATACTGGCACGAAATAGCTAAAGAATATAAGTTTGGAAGGTCTTTTATTGATGATGATGGTTCATTACTGCCATTAGTTGATAATTTAAAGGAAGCCAGATCAGTATTGATTGATGTAGGTTATGGGGAAGGTAAGAGTATTTTACCTTCTCACCAAAGGCGACTCGATGGATTTAGACTTAGAATTGAGCATTTATATAATGATTTGAGGAGATTAGATTCAAAATCGTCACTGACTCGGGAGTCAAGAGAGCGTGAACGCATTAAATTATATAGTTTTATTGAAGAAGAGTATGAACATTTAGGGGAATACATTGCTTATCAAATTGAACACTCACCTATATTTCCAGTGTCGCAAGATACTATCGATTTAGCTACGTCACCACAATCGATCGAAGATGAACCAGTATTGGTTACTTTTACACAGCACATAGATAATGTTGTTGCCGGGGATGGGCTAAAGGACGTTGTGGATACAGTAGTGGACCCAGTAATAAAACCTGATTTAAGTAATGTGCCCACACTGGATGTTAATGACATAGTGCATGATCCATTAATTACCCCTGGGCCCTTTAAAGGAATTGGAAACAGTGATGCATTACGAAACACACCAAACTTAACTGGTGTAGTTGATAATTTACTTGACTCTAAAAAAGACATAGAAGAAATTGATTATCAGTTTGTGTTTTTCCAAGCTAATTTGATGCGTGTCGTTTCTGTTTTGTCGGGAATTGGTCTAAGTAGTAATCCAGATTTAGAAATGGCTGAAAAATTAATTTCAGACTACAAGAATTTTGATACTGATACTTTACAAACATTGGTTAATAAATCTGAATATTTATTAAAATTTAAAGATTTATTGGAAAAAATAAGGTTAGTAAAAATTAAAGGAGATAATGATGGTGAAATTCATTTCGCTCGTATTATAGAGTTAGATGACGATCAGGTATTGGTAGAGAGAATAAGTAGTCCTGGATCAAAAATAACTGCACAGTGGGTTACTTTGGCTGAGCTCAAAGAATTAAACTCATCAGATATTTCAGTAGTTGATGCAGTGAATGATTTACCGGTTACGGCTAGTGATGCTACTATAGCTGACAACATTCCAATCACTACAGATACTGGTTTGGATAACATGCCCGTTGATGATAATGACCCAGTTACTGCTGATGTTCTATCATCTATAGATGACGTTACGGCCACATCCGAAGCGTCTGTTGTTGAGGTTGAATTAACAACAGACGAAGCTTTGGTCAAAGAAAAAGAAAGTTACTACAGTTTAAGAGATTCAATCTACAAAAAACACCTAGGATTAAAATACTACTATGAACTAGATAGAGCAGAGATACATATTCAAATGATTGATTATGTAATTTTGAAGTATAAGGACAATGACTCAATTAGAGAGCAAAAAATTAAAGCTAATGTCGAAGCCTTAGCTAAAATAAACGCACGCTTGGCTCTGGGATTGCAGGAAATAACACTTGAACCAGATGTTACTCAACTTGAAATGACGAGCTCTGATATTTTAGATTCTGAAATATTGCGCGGGGCTACCGTTAATTTTGCTGATTTAGAAAATTCTGATGAAGAATTAGAAATTGCAACTCCACAAGCAACCAAAACGCCGGTTGTTTCTGAGAAGGTAGAACCCTCATATCTTGACTTGGTGGCGGATGACCCGTTAATGAAAGCGACTTTGCTAGAGGAGCAGAAAGCAAAATGGCGTGAGGGAGTAGGATTGTCGCCAGAGCGCCAGATGGATACTGTACTTTTTAGTGAAAGAGAGAAAATGCGTGGTGAGTATGCTAAGGAAAGAACTTTGGCTATAGAGTTACGTAGCAAATTTAAAGAAGCAGAGACAAATTATCAGACTAGACTTAAGGAATTTTATGAAAATCGCTCGATCTTTAATAGAGCAAGTGGAGCCATCCGCACTTTGTTTGGGAGTAAGCCCAAGTTACCACTGGAATTAGTAAAATTACAGACTATACAAAAATACATCAAAGAGCAGTACGCCCTACAACTAAGAGATGCTTGGGTTAAACGAGCCGGAGCATTTGTTGGTAACAAAGTTCTGGATGAGGCAAAACCAAGTATTAAAAAGGCTTTTGCTGAAAAATTTGTTCTAGAGCCACGCTCTAAACTACTAGAAGTTCAAGCCGAAGCCTACGAAAAAGTCGCCCAAAATTCAAAATTTAAGCCAATCATGAGTTTTGTGAGGAAACACAGGACAGCTCTACGTTGGCTGGGTTTTGGTATAGCTTCTGGTACTGGGGCAGTAGCTGGTGGGGCTTTGCTGGCTGGGTTTAATATGGCTCGGGGGGGGATTTCTACTTTTGGTGGCGCAGCCGCAGCCGCTGGTATTTATAAACTAAAACAGAAGGGGGTTAATGAAGCTATTTCAAATATAAACTTAGAAAAAGAAAAAGTTGAAAATGAATTTACCTTAGCCAAACTTAATGAGTTAGACGAGTCTTTAGCCTTTACTGATTTAGAAGTTGAGAGAACGAAATTAAGACAAAAAGTATACGCTGTTGGGGCGGCCGTAGCATTCGGTGGGGCAACTAATGTAGGAGCCTCATTAGTTGATACTATTTCTTTGAACGAGGTGACACCAGGTTCTTCTGGTGAGACAAGCACTATAACTGGGGATATATCAGCGGAGGAGGCACCTATTTTAGTTGATGAGAAACGGGTATCAGAAATACAGGAAAGTGTGAGAAAGATTAATGAAGCGGTAGCCAAAGATAATGCTAGATTAGCAATTGAAAGGATGGGTGTTAGTTATAAACCTACCGGTCCGCTTAATAATGAAGTCCCGTTAAATTTGGAAGTCACACCGCAGACACTTTTGCAGATGAGTGGTGTCAAAGTACCCCATTATTCTCTAAATGGTGAGTTACTTTCTCAAACGACAGTTTCAAATATAAGATTGCAAGGAGCTAATACCGAGGCTTTATTAGAGACTACTTTACCTCAAGCAAAAGTCATAGAAATCTATTCACATTTAAATTATAAGATCAATGACTTACTCTCAGCCCGACCAAATTTTTCTCAAGTTGAATTAGAGAAGGAGTTATTTAATGAACTGCAAAATATTTATGGTGGTGAAGAATGGTGGAGATCTGCCAAAATAAATGAAGTCAAGATTGGTTTGATAGAAGTTGTAAGACCCAATGTTGCTATACCAACTTCTGAGTCTGGAAACTTAACCGCTGATGTTGGTCCAGAAGACTCAATCCCTCCAGGTGAGGCAGTTACTGCGGGTCGTACCCTGGTGGGAGATAACCCACAAGGTAAAAGTAATACACCATTGATTGACCAACCAGATTCATTCTTAGGAAAGGAACCAATCATCTATACTCGCTCGGGTGGTTTGTCTATAGATGCTGACAATGAAGTTCGCTCAGTACCAATTTTAAAAAATACTTTTGTTGAATACAATCCGACCGAGTCTATTAATGCAGAAGCGATGTCGACTAAAGAAATCAATCACTGGCCATTAGAACGAACAGAGTCTAGGTTAGTACCACCAGATCCTGATCTTTATACTAATAATGGTAATTATACCGAATCACGAGAATTTAAAACTTATTTAAATTCAGAATACGGTAGTGTTGAAAGATTTAATAAAATTCTACTAAATCAGGCTTTGGCAGTAGAAGATGATACTTATGATATGTTTAATAAGTGGCTAAATGAATATCAAAGTCCATATAAGATGAGTTTGGCGAAGATGACTATTGGGGATCTTAAAGAGGCTTTTGGTGGGCCAGAGCTTGGAAGTAGAGTGGTAGAGGTGGACTCTACAGGTTTACCAAAGCAATACAATACTGAAGCTATCAGACAGTATGCTTCAACTAATAATTTTAATTATGAGACAGTACGTAAATGGCTAGTTACTCTGGAAGACTTAAAGCACGAATTCCCGCATCAGAATGGAACCACACTAGAAGATTTATTTGCCCGATCGCTTATTAAAGCCGATTTATTAGCCCTCAAGATGGAAGGGATAAGTGTTTAGTTTTAATTAAAATGATAAATATTAATCAGACAACTGACGATTCGGCCACAGCAGAGGAAGAGACGTATGCTGAGGAATTAGGCACGATAGTCTTTCAAAGTGCTCTAATGCAATATTTGGTTTCTGAAGATGAGTCACAGGCCGCAGCCTTTAATGCCTTTATTGAATCTCACGTTGAAACGGATTCTTTTCTTGAAGATTTATGCAATGAATATCCTGAATTTGAAAAACTGTTACGTGAGGAAATGCTATTACTGCAAAAAGAATTAGCAGAGATTGTTCCAGATTAATTTAGTTAATACACAGCTACAAGATGCTTACTACTTCTTTAGTTTCCGGTAGATGTTATTATGAGTAAGTTATGTCTCAAGATAGTTCTTTAGTCGGTGCCTTTGATTTAAACTCTCAGACTGGAGTGATGTCTATTTTGGCTTCGATTCGTGGTAGTAAACTTTTAGCTCCGGAAAAAAATGAGCTTCGAGATTTAGTATTTCTTTATACTAATGGTGGTGGTGATGCATCGGTGCGGATTGCTTTGGAAC
This sequence comes from Candidatus Elulimicrobium sp., assembly GCA_020720815.1. Classification (GTDB taxonomy): domain Bacteria; phylum Patescibacteriota; class Minisyncoccia; order Phycocordibacterales; family UBA918; genus OLB19. Next base: position 49,310 of record DYNY01000001.1, read on the forward strand.
AAAAATTAGCTACTTATCAAATTGTTCCGATACAAGTAATGCCATCTATTCAGACCGGCCCAGTTTTACCGTTTGGTAGTTATCGACCAACGCCGACTTTTAGAAAGACGCCTCAAGTTGCGACTACACCTACACCAGTAGTTGCTCCGGCTATACCAGTTGTAAATGTCCCACCAGTAGCATCAGTTATTGCAACACCGGTGGCTTCACAACCTCAGCCAGCACCAGTAACTCCTTTGCCTGGAGCAGGTCAAGCACCAGTACCAGTGAATGGAGAAATAAACTACATTGAGCGAATCCGACAGATTAAGACAGCGGTAAATAGTAAAGTTGGTAATCCGGTTAATTTAGTTGATATCAACAATGAAGTCGGGCGTGAGTACATGAATGCGTTATTGGAAGCCATGAAAAAGCTTAGTAGTGGGGCAGTTAGTGAAATGGAACCAGCGATGAAACGTCTTGAGACGGCCTATATAGCGGTCGAAGTAGCTATTGCTGGACACAACAAGACAGAATCAACCAATCCTGCAATTGTTGCACCAGTTATTGCTACGATGGAGCCAATAATAATACCAACTCCGGTCAGGCAAATGCCTGTGTCTGCGCCAATAATAGAAAAAGAAATACCACCACCAACTACAGTTACAATGCAAGATTTGCCAGCAAGACCACTACCGCCTGTACCAGAGGTAGTGACGTCTGTACCGACACCGCAATCAGTTGAAGAAATATCTGTGCCCGAAACCCTAGTACCTGACGATGTACCTTTGCCGCCAGTAGCAGAACCGTCTGAGCCAGTATTAGAACCAATGTCGTTTGCTTTAGTTGACCGACAAAAAATTCTCACTCCACATGATTTACCGGAGGTTTTCGGGGTCCCTATTGGCGAAAATGTAGATCCGTTATCCACTAAGGATGTTGATGATGGGCTTAACCAGTTGCTTGGAGATTGGGCACTATTTAAGAAGAGTGGTTTGTTTGGTACGGGTCCTAAAGGTCGTGAACACCCACTCTTTAAAAAGATTGCTGGTTTGCAAGTACCACTACTACTAGCTGGACGGTTTGATGGTGCAACACAAGAAATAAGACAAAGTATTACTGATTATATGAATGGTTGGCGTTATGAGCAGGGAATCATCTATCAACCAGGCGAGACATTTGAGAAATATCTAAGAAGAGTAATAAAACATATAATTGATTTGCAAAAAAAGCACAAACAGCCATAATGAGCCAATGCTAAGTGAGCATCATGCACAGCTCTTGCGAGTTTTAAATATAGCCATTGTAAAACCGCTTGAATATTATGGTGATGTATCTGATGTTGAAGTTGAGGAATTACAGTTTTCTAGTATTGGTATAGATGAAGTAAGAAGGATTACTTTGATGGCAAGTTCACGTCCTTTGGTAGCGAATTTTAGACTACTGGTAGTGGTAACTCCAACAATAACTTTTGAAGCCCAACAGGCCTTATTAAAAATTCTTGAAGAGCCACCGCAAACAACCAGGTTTTTATTTGTAGTACCTTGGGACTTTGTAATGTTGCCCACCTTAACCTCGCGGTTTCAGGTTATTAACAATTTCACGATCGAAATAGAAAATCAGTCTTTTATTGCCTTTTGGCAATTATCTTACAGTGATAGGTTGGCCGAAATTACTAAGAGGATAAACAAAAAAGATTCAATTTGGATAATGGAAGTTCGTCATGGTTTGGTAGTCTACTTAAAGAATGAAGTAGGCCTTTTACCAATAATTAAACTTCGTACTCTTAATATGATTATGGAGAAGTTAGGTGCTCGTGGATCTTCCAACAAAATGCTATTAGAAGAGTTGGCCCTTACATTGCCAACAATACCTAGTGCATAAAAGTTAAGAGATGATACACTTACAACATATATATAATGATAGAAACATGAGTCTTGATATTTCAAAACGGTTGCAGGATATAAATGAATGGCTACAAAAAGAGTACGCTGGGATAAGAACCGGACAAGCTAATCCAGGTTTGTTAGATGGTGTAAAAATTGAGTCTTATGGAGCAAGAGTTTCGCTTCAGCAAGTTGGCTCGGTCGGGATTGAAGATGCTAGAACCCTCCGGGTATCTCTTTGGGATAGTAGTCAGGTGGCTTCGGTAGAAAAAGCAGTCAGAGAAGCTGATTTAGGAGTGTCGGTCGTGAGTGACTCGTCAGGTTTACGTATAATTTTTCCAGAACTTACAAGTGAACGTCGAGCTCAGTTGCTAAAGCTGGCTAAGACTAAACTTGAAGAGTCCCGAGTGTCAGTACGCTCAGTGCGGGATGATTCCATGAAGGAATTAGAGAGACAGTTTAAAGCTAGTGAAATTGGTGAAGACGAAAAATTCGCCCAAAAAGATAAGATTCAAAAATTAGTTGAAGATACAAACACTAAATTAGAAAGTTTATTTAATAAAAAAGAGAGAGAACTACAACAATAATTATTTATGTCTATAATCCTTTTCTTTCTCGTTCTGTTTGTATTGATTTTGGTTCATGAGTGGGGACATTTTATTGTTGCCAAGAAAACTGGGATGCGGGTGGATGAATTTGCAATTGGCTTCCCCCCAAAGCTTTTTAGTGTTAAGAAAGGTGAGACTGAATATAGCTTCAACGCCTTGCCAATTGGTGGTTTTGTGCGAATTTTTGGTGAAAATTTGGATACTGCCAAAGATACGCTCGATCAACCGCGTTCCTTTGCCGCTAGACCTAAGTGGGCTCAGGCCTTGGTCTTGGTGGCAGGAGTGACAATGAACGTTATTTTTGCTTGGTTTTTGTTTGCAACAACGTTCATGCTAGGAGTACCGACTGCTATCGATGAGGCAATTGCTACGCCAGCCTCGGTTTTATATGTAAATAGTATTCTTCCCACTAGTCCACTTTATGGTGTGGTACCAGCTGGAGCGAAGGTGCTTAGTCTGGCTAGTGCTGAAGAGACATTAGATAAACCGGTTCCATCCACTTTTACTGCTTTTGTGCAGAAATATTCAACCGAAGAATTAACTTTGACTTATTTATTTTCAGGGGAAGAAAATACTATAGCTGTAAAACCAGTGACCGGTTTGTTTGTTGGTGAACCAGAGAAAGTGGCGATAGGGGTATCTTTGGCATTAGTGGAAGATGTGAAACAGTCGTTTGGAGACGCTTTAATTTCCGCTAGCGTGGCTACTTTTACAGGGCTTCGAGATATTACTGTTGGGCTATTTAATTTAATCGTTGACTCAATCAAGGGAGTAGCTGACTTTACTAAGGTGGCTGGTCCGGTTGGGATTGTGGGAATGGTGGGAGACGCCGCTAGTTTTGGACTCACTTCGCTTTTGACTTTTACCGCTTTGATATCATTAAACTTGGCTGTAATTAATTTACTCCCGATTCCGGCTCTTGATGGCGGACGTCTAGTTTTTGTGGCTATTGAAGCTATTACTCGAAAACCAATTAATCCTATCTGGGCTGGTCGGGTAAATTTAGTTGGTTTTGCTCTCTTGATGGTCTTGATGGTGGTAGTCACCTGGAACGATATTGCGCGACTATTCTAATTTTAAATTAGAATAATAATTTGTCTTCACTAAAAATTAGCTATTCTTGTTCATTACAATAGCTAACCCTATTTGTTTTTTGACCCAAACCCGGTTTACCGCTAGAATGGGTTATTATTTAGGTAATACAAAGCTTCATAGGTCCAAAGCCTAGTGTAAGTCTTAGGCTTTTGTTTATGCGTCAATCACAACTTTTCACCAAAACTCGTCGCGAGGCTCCGGCTGATGAGCCATCAAAGAATGCTCAACTTTTAATTCGGGCTGGTTTTGTTTATAAAGAAATGGCTGGTGTCTATGCCTACTTGCCACTTGGCCTTGCTGTAGTAGAGAAGATTAAGGCGATTGTTAGAGAAGAAATGAACGCGATTGGTGGTCAAGAGCTCATTATGACCGCCCTACAAAAAAAAGAGCTATGGGAAAAAACTGATCGTTGGGATGATGAAAAAGTTGATGTTTGGTTTAAGTCTGAACTCAAAGCTGGTGGTGAAGTTGGCTTTGGTTGGAGTCACGAAGAGCCGATTGGTGAGATGATGAAAAATTACATTACTAGTTACAAAGACTTGCCTATCTATGTTTATCAATTTCAAACTAAACTAAGAAACGAGTTGCGGGCTAAGAGTGGGGTGATGCGTGGACGTGAGTTTGTGATGAAGGATATGTATTCTTTTTGTTTAGGCCAAAAGGATCATGACGCCTTCTATAATGCCACTATTGAGGCCTATAAGCGTGTTTATGCTAGATTGGGGTTAGGGGAGGATACGTTTATCACCTTTGCCTCAGGCGGGGCCTTTACTCAGTTTAGTCACGAATTTCAAACTATTTGCGAGGCGGGTGAGGACGCTATTTACATCAATCGGGAAAAGGGAATTGCGATTAATGAAGAAGTTTTAAATGACGAAACATTAGCCAGTCTTAAAGTAACAAAAGAGGAATTGACGCTAGTCAAGACGGCGGAAGTGGGGAATATTTTTAACTTCGGTCGCCAAAAAGCTACCGACCTTGAGCTAACCTACAAAGCGGAAACGGGTGAAGATGTTGCTGTTTGGATGGGTTCTTATGGTATCGGTGTAACTAGATTGGTCGGCGTAATAGTGGAAAAATTCTCAGACGAAAAAGGTATGGTCTGGCCCGTTTCAGTAGCCCCCTTTTACGTTCATTTAATCGGGCTTAATAATGAGGATAATGCAGTTAAAGACTGGGCGGATGGGTTATATGCTTCACTAAAAGAGCGCGGTATCTCCGTACTTTATGATGATCGTAACCTAAGAGCCGGCGAGAAGTTTGCGGATAGTGACCTGATTGGTATTCCTTATCGAATTGTTGCTAGTAAACGCGGCCAAGCGGAGGGTACTTTTGAGGTGGTGACAAGGGCAACTGGAGAAGTTAGACAACTAACAGAGGAAGAACTCTATGCTGATTTTGATGCTAGCTTAGATACGTAGTACAATGCGCTGTCAATGAGCTTTTTTTCCCAACAACTAAATAAATTTGTCTCAGCTATTTCCACTGATATGGCTATTGACCTGGGAACAGCTAATACTTTGGTTTATGTAAGAGGCAAAGGGATTGTGCTGAATGAACCGACTATTGTGGCGATAAACAAAAAGACCGGGCAGTTGGTAGCTGTCGGTAATGAAGCAAAAGCTATGCAAGGTCGAACACCGCAACATATAGAGGTAGTTAGGCCATTAGTGGATGGAGTGATTTCTGATTTTGAAGTTACGGAAGAAATGTTGGGTTATCTGATAAATAAGGTGCATGGTGAAATGCGGTCTTTGATTGCGCCTAGGATGTTAATCGGGGTGCCATCAGGTATAACAAACGTCGAGATGCGTGCAGCGCGAGATGCAGCTAAGAATGCCGGAGCACGCGATGTCTTTCTTATCGAAGAACCAATGGCGGCCGCGATTGGTTCTAAGCTACCAATCAGTAAGGCAATTGGAAGTATGATTATTGATATTGGTGGTGGTACAACTGACATTGCTGTCATATCACTGAATGGTTTGGTAGTAGCCAAGAATCTACGAGTAGCTGGTGACCATCTAAATGTTGCTATTGCTTCCTATGTGCGAGACCAGTTTAAGATTTATGTGGGTGAAAAGACAGCTGAGGATGCCAAGATTGCGCTAGCAGCTGTTCGGACTGATGGTACTAGTAATGAAATGGTGGTTCGAGGACGTGATGTAATGACTGGTTTGCCACGGGAAGTAATTATTACAGCTGGTGATGTTCGTGACGCTGTCTCAAGTCAAGTAGAGACAATTGTTGAGGCGACCAGAGGAGTACTGGAAAAAACCCCACCGGAAGTTATGTCTGACATAATGCAACGAGGAATTAATCTTTGTGGTGGTGGTGCTCTTATACCAGGTCTATCTTCATTTTTAGAAGAAACATTACAGGTTCCAGTTATAGTCGTACCAGATCCTCTACGTGCAGTCGTACGTGGAGCTGGTATAGTTATAGAGAATCTTGAACAATATGAAGAAGTACTCATCGATAATGAGGAGGAACTATCGCCGTACCTCAACTAAACCTTGGCGGGTTGGTTTTTTGGTGACGCTGGTGGTTTTGTTTATTGGTTTAATATTTCCGCAACTCATAGCCGGGTTATCATTCATTGCCCTTTACCCATTTCACACAATTTCTGTTTGGTATAAAAACAGTGAAGATGTATTCCCAAAATATTTGCGCAGCCGCTCAGAGTTGGCTGGTGAAATTGATGCACTGCAAGCAAAGATTGCTAATCAAACAGGAACACAGCTTTCAGTAAGGAGATTATTGGAAGAAAATATGCAACTTAGGGCCTTAGCTGAACTTGGTACGGTGGATGATCGACTGTTGGCTAAAGTAATTGTTCAGCCTAATCGCTTAAGTTATGACTTACTACAAATAGACAAGGGTAGTAATGACGGGGTCCAGGTTGGAGCGCCAGTTTATATTGGAATTGACACTGCAATTGGTGTTGTCGTCCATACTTCACCTACTTATGCTTTTGTTGAATTAGTTACAACTCCGGGCTTTCTTTCAACAGCATATATTGTCGGTCCTAATATTTTCGCCCCCCTTGAAGGAGTGGGTGGTGGTGTAGCTAGAGTGAGTGTACCACAAGGAATAACTTTAACGGAAGGCAACTTGGTCTTGTTACCTAGTGTAACTAATGGCGTTTACGGAGAAATTGTTTCAATTGAAAACTTACCGACTCAACCGCAACAGTTTGGTTACGTGACACCACCATTGCCACTACAGGGTATACTTTATGTATCAGTTGATCGTTATATTCCGAGTGAGCGCAATGAAGCCGAAATTGATTTAGCGATAAAAGAGTCAGTGCAAAGTTATTTTCGTTTAAATAAGGTTGATTTATTTGCTACCACCACTAACTTAGGTACTACTACAGCGACAGATACAGGAGACATCATTGAATAAAATATGTTAAGGGTAATAATTCTTTTCCTTTTGTTAATATCGATTTTGACTCAGTCATATTACTTGGCTGGGGCTTTATATATTGGTTATTTATTTTGGTATACTGGTTATGAAATTGTCGCTCTTGCTATTTTAATTGATGGCTATTATGGGGTTTTTTCTAGCTTTCCTGCCTTTACGGTAATTACTTTTTTCCTTTGGACTCTACTTACATACCTGAAGAAACTTTTATTGTATACTGGGGGGAATGAGGTTATTTCGTAAAAAACGGCGGCCGCTTGTTGAACTAGATGAAGTATTGCTTGATGCTACAAATATTCCGTCTTTTAACCAGGCCCGTATGGAAGGAAAGAGAGAGTTGCCCATTTCAATTCGTAGTATCTACGGAGTCGGGGTAGTTTTTTTAGTTATCATTTTACTTTTTGGGACAAAAATTTCTAACCTCCAAGTAATAGAAGGAGCAGAATTTAAGTCAATTGCTGAAAATAATTCAGTCAATCAGGCGGTTATTATTGCTGAAAGGGGTGTTGTCTATGATAGAAGAGGGGAACTGGTGGCTTGGAATGAGTTTGATGATCGGAGTGTTTATGATTTTCCGATTCGCGCTTATACCGATCGGCTTGGTCTAGGGCAGGTTTTGGGTTATGTTAGCTATCCACGTAAAGATAGTCGTGGTTTTTATTACCGAACTGAATACATTGGTCGCAGTGGTATTGAATCGGCTTATGATAGTATTTTGCGTGGATCTAATGGCACTAAAATTGTAGTGGCGGATGCTTTGGGTGGAATTGTTGGAGAGCATACAATTAGTTTAAGTAAATCTGGCGAAGCATTACATTTGTCACTTGATGTTGAACTGTCTGAGGCTATGTATCAAATCATCTCTACATCGAGTGCTCGGGCTGGTTTTAGAAGTGGAGCGGGGGCTATTATGGACGTTCATACTGGTGAGATTATTGCTTTAACTAGTTTTCCAACTTATGACCCAGAAGTAATGGCCGATGGATACGATACTGAAACTATAGAATTATATAATAGTGATGATAGGCTACCTTTTTTAAATAAAGTAATTAGTGGAGCATATACGCCTGGCTCAATTGTAAAACCTTTTCTAGCGTACGGCGCCTTGGCGGAGAAGATTATTGACCCAATGAAACAAATCACTAGTACTGGTGAGATAATAATTCCTAATCCATATAACCCTAGTAACCCATCTCGGTTTACTGACTGGCGGGCCCATGGAGTAATGACCATGCGAGAGGCTATTGCTTTTTCTTCTAATGTCTATTTCTATACTATCGGTGGTGGTTTTGGAGATCAGAAAGGTTTAGGAATCACTAAGATGGCTGAGTATTATCGTCTCTTCGGTTTAGGTAGTAGTACTGGTATTACGATTGCTCAAGAACAGTTTGGGGTGGTGCCTGATCCGGCCTGGAAGGCGGAGGTATTTAATGATGATTGGCGACTAGGTGATACGTACTTTACTGCTATTGGACAATTTGGTTTTTTGACCACACCTATTCAGATGTTACGTGCTTATTCTGCTATTGCTAATGGTGGTATTTTACTTAAACCGCATGTACTTTTAGGTAAACAGGGTGAAAGTTTAGATTTAAATTTAAATCAGGATTATTTAAAAATAATTCATGAAGGTATGCGTATGACCGTTATAAAAGACGGTGGCACAGCTAGGGCTCTAGAAAGAAAAGATGTGGCAGTTGTAGCTAAATCAGGTACAGCTGAAGTAGGGGTAGGTAATGCTTATGTGAACTCCTGGGCGGCTGGATTTTTCCCTTACGAAGACCCAAAATACGCATTTATTTTGATGATGGATAAAGCGCCTCGAAGTAATGCTCTGGGTGCTACGAGGATTATGGGTGATGTTATTGAGTGGATGTCGATTAATCGTCCTGAGTATTTGGGGATTGATATTAACCAAATAAATTGAAAAATTTGACCAAGAGGGTTAAGTGGGTATAATTGGGTAAATCTTATTTTCGTATGAATGACACACAAGCATTTTTGACCGCTGAAAAGTTTGATGAGCTTAAGAGAGAATTAGATCACTTAAAGACCGTGCGACGCAAAGAGGTGGCTGAATCACTTGAATATGCTCGTAGTCTAGGAGATCTCTCGGAAAATGCCGAATACCAGGAAGCACGTGATATGCAATCCGCAATTGAAGAAAGAATCGGTTATTTAGAGAAAATTATCAAAGAAGCAAAGATAGTCGCACATGAGAAGAAGGGAGGTGTCATAAGTTTGGGTTCTGTGGTTACTATCCAAAAAGAAAAGGAGAAAGATAGTCGCACCTACACTATTGTTGGTTCAGATGAAGCTAATATCCACGAGAAAAAATTATCATACCTCTCACCACTAGGTGAGGCCTTGATTGGAAAAACTAAAGGTGACGAATTCGTTTTTGAAACACCGACTGGAAAACAGAAGTATAAAGTGTTGAAAGTTGAATAGACATGATTAATAGAAAAAACGATGCTTAACGCGTCGGTTTTTTCTATTTATTTAAATTCAAAGTTAGAAAGCAGTTGTTTAAGTTGTAATTTTGCGTAATTAGCAATAAAACGCTACTATAATCTCATTATGTCAGGACTTGATGAAGTACGTGCAGAAAGACTTAAAAAATTAAACACGCTCAAAGAGCATGGGATGGATCCTTACCCGGCTAAAGTGTCTCGTACCCATGAAATAGCTAAAGTGATAGAAAACTTTGACGACCTTGAACAAGTTGGAGAAGAATTAGTTCTGGTTGGTAGGGTGATGGTGGTGCGTGGGCAGGGGGCGATTATGTTTGTTGAGGTACAAGATGCCACTGGTAAGCTCCAGGCAGTCTTTAAGGGCGACGATATCGATCCTGACACGTTTGCACTATTTAAGGCCGTAGTGGATGCTGGAGACCATATACAAGTGATTGGTACACTATTTATTACACAGCGCGGTGAGAAGTCACTCCTTGTGAAGCAGTGGTCAATGGTATCTAAGAGCCTACTACCTCTGCCAGATAAATATCATGGTCTACAAAATGAAGAAGAGCGTTTTCGTAAGCGTTATTTAGATTTACTTGGTCGCGATGATTTGCGGGCGATGTTTAAGCGTAAAGAAAAATTTTGGGATGTTACTCGTACTTTTCTAAAAAATGAAGGCTTTACTGAGGTAGAGACACCGACCTTGGAAGTAACTACTGGTGGAGCGGAAGCCCGACCATTTGCGACTCATCACAATGATTTCGATATTGATGTATTTTTGCGTATCTCTATCGGTGAATTATGGCAGAAGCGTCTCTTGGCAGCTGGTTTTGAAAAGACCTTTGAAATCGGAAGAGCCTATCGCAATGAAGGCAGTAGCCCAAACCACCTCCAAGAATTTACTAACCTTGAGTTCTATCAAGCGTACGCCACTTACGAAGATGGGATGAAACTAGTAGAAAATCTTTACCGCCGGATTGCAGAAGAAGTGTATGGTACTACGACTTTCACACGCGGTGAGTATACTTTTAATTTAGCTGATGAATGGACAAGGATTGACTATGCCGAAGAGATATTAAAACAAACCGGTGTAAATCTAGCAACGACGACCGAAGAGGAAATAAAAGCCAAGCTTAGAGAACTCGAAGTGAAATACGAAGGCGAGAACCTGGAGCGTCTAACTGACACACTCTGGAAGTATTGTAGAAAGAATATCGCTGGTCCGGCTTTTTTAATTAACCATCCAAAGCTTGTCTCGCCACTGGCAAAATCCGTCGAAGGAAGACCGGAGGCAGCGCAACGTTTCCAACCCCTCATTGCTGGTACCGAAGTGGGGAATGGTTACTCCGAGTTGAACGACCCACTCGAACAGAAAGCTCGCTTTGATCTACAGCAAGTTATGATTGATAGAGGTGATGAAGAGGCCATGATGCCAGACTTTGAATTCGTCGAAATGCTCGAGCATGGCATGCCTCCAGCTTGTGGCTTTGGTTTTGGCGAACGTCTCTTTGCAATTCTTGAAGATAAGACTATCCGCGAAACGCAATTATTTCCACTGATGAAACCGAGGGAATAGTCGCTATGTCTTCACTAGGTTTAGGATACGATGAAGTGAAGTTGTAGGAGTTTGATTTTTCTTGGCACAAAGAATTTGCTTGTGAAGAGCAAAAAATTAAAGGACTGAACCATAAGGATATTAAAGGGATAGAGCACGTTGGCAGCACCGCGGTGCCGGGAATGCCAGCTAAACCAATAATCGATATATTAGTTGGTGAAAACAGATATAAAGATTTTAAAAAATTAATTAAACCACTCAAATCTGTAGGTTATTATTTTCATCGTGAGCCACGCAGATATCAGGTTTTATTTCTTAAGAAAATAAACGGAGAAGCAACATCTCATCATTTAAAGATTGTAAAATTTAATGGTAAATCTTGGAGGGACTATTTAAAATTTAGAGACACCTTAAATTCTGATAGAAAGTTATTTAATAATTATAAAAAACTAAAAATTTCTTTGAGTAATCATTATCCAAATGATAGAAAGAAGTATACAACTGGTAAGCAAGAATTAATTAAAAACACTTTGCGGAAATAAAGAGACTGAATATTAATTTACAAAAACTTAGTGACCTTTAGGTCACTAAGTTTTTGTTTTGCACATCACAATGATAAGTCTCCGTTTAATCATGATTTGAAAGCCCCTGCAGTGCAGATGTCATAAACGAGAACCGGGCTGGAAAATTATGATTAAACGGAGACGCTTCTCCTCGTTGCGCGCTACTTCCTATCGAATGTGTGCATAAGTGGTTAGACAGTGGGGTGAAGTGGTATATGATGTAGGAGTGGTGGGAGATAGTGGAATGTATGACGAAAGTCGTATAGACTAGTCAAGACATGTTAATCGGCGAATACAAACATACGTTGGACCCCAAGAAACGGCTGTCCTTGCCGTCTAAATGGCGCAAGGAACTTGGGAGAGAACTTGTAATAACCCGAGGTCTTGATAACTGTCTCTTTGTATATCCGCTCCCGGAGTGGCAAAAGATCACTGAAAAAATTGGTCAATTGCCACTGGGTCAGGCGGATACAAGAAGTTTCAATCGATTCTTCTTATCAGGAGCAGTGGAAGTGGAGGTAGATTCAGTTGGACGTATTCTCGTGCCAGACTTTTTGAAAGATTTCGCCACGCTTACGACAAATGTTGTAATCGCAGGTATCTATAATCGTATCGAAATTTGGGATGAGGAGAAATGGACAGAGTATAAACGTAAGATTGAAACCCAAGCAGATTCCTTAGCTGAAAAATTGGGTGAGATCGGCGTCCTATAACTTTGATCTACCATGAACCACATTACTGTTTTACGAGACGAAGCAGTGCAACTATTAGCACTGCAACCACAAAGTGTAGTAATTGATGCAACCTACGGAGCCGGAGGCCACGCAGAAGTGATTTGCTCAAAGTTAGGTAAAGATGGCGTATATGTGGGAATCGATGCAGACAAAACTGCCTTCGAGAATTCTTTTCTACACAAAATGAAATCAGGACCAAAATTCCATTTGGTCAATGATAACTTTGCCAACCTAAAATCAATTTTAAGTTCTTTACATATAAGCAAGGTGGACGCGATCTTAGCTGACTTAGGTTGGCGAACAGATCAATTCCAAACTGGTGGAAAGGGTTTTTCTTTTTCTAGTGATGAACCACTTTATATGACCTATGGCGACAATGAGTCTTATTTATTTAATGCTCATGACATCATAAATTCCTGGGCTGAGGAAGATATTGCAAATGTCATCTATGGTTATGGTGAAGAGCGTTACTCACGCCGCATTGCCAAAGCGATTGTTCTCACCCGAAAGAAAAATAAAATTCTCACCGCTAAGGCTTTAGCAGATGTAGTGAAGGCAGCGGTGCCAGCTTCTTATGCTAAAGGTAAGACTAATCCAGCGACCAAGACCTTCCAAGCCTTAAGGATAGCAGTTAATGATGAACTTAAGGTTCTTGAGACCTTTCTCAGTGATGCTCCCGGTCTACTAAATGAAAATGGCACTCTAGCAATCATTACCTTCCATAGCTTAGAGGACCGACAAGTTAAGTTGGCTTTTAGAGAGCTAGTAAAAACTGGGAATTACACTCTAGTTAACAAAAAACCCATTATTGCATCGAGGGAGGAAATTAAAGAAAATCCAAGATCACGGAGCGCTAAAATCCGATTAATTCAACGGATAAATTAACTTTAAATTAATTATGAACCTAATGAAAGTACGAATTAAACACCATTTCATAACAGCTTGTTGTGCAACCTTGCTCTTATCTGGTGTTGTCGCGTATATGTATTTTCTTAGCATTTCAGTTGTACATATCGTGATGCGAAAAGAAGTTTTACAAGAAACAAATCGTCTTCGCTCAGAAATTGCCTTTTTAGAAACTTCATACATTGAAGCTCACCATACAATTAGTAATCGAGTAGCCACAGCGGATGGTTTTACTGAAATTAGAGATAAGATTTTTATTAGTGCAACGCCAGGAGCTAGTCTTGTGTTGCGTACAACAGGAGAATAAAGCCTAGTATATGCGACGCAACGTGATACTTAGAATCCGTATCATTACAGGATTTATTTTGTGCATAGCACTATTTTTAGTTGCTCGTTTATATTACGTGCAAATAGCTGAAGGAGCAGTTTATAGTGAGAAAGCTGAAGATCAATATATAAAAACCAAACAAGATTTATACTCTAGAGGATCAATCTACTTTACTGCCAGAGATGGAAAGAGTGTAGCGGCTGCGTCTATAAAATCGGGCTACTTACTTTCATTTAATCCGTCATTAATACTTGATCCAGTAACTACTTGTGACGCGCTCAAGTCTTATTTGATACAGACGGCAGAAAAATGTCAGGAACAAGCTGGTTTAACAGCTCGAAAATATGTTGAAGTAGAAAAAACCATCACTAAGGAAATGGCTGATGAAATAAAATTACTAAAACTACCCGGAGTGCAGTTGTATCGCAATCAGTGGCGTTTTTATCCCGGGGGAATACTAGCCGCTAGAAGTGTTGGCTTTGTTGGTTTTACCGAAAAATCTGATATCGAACTTCATGGTAAATATGGGCTAGAAAGACAATATGATCACGTTTTGGTACGAGAACTAGAAGTACGTTCGGTGAATATTTTTGCCGAAATTTTTAGTAATTTAGGAGAGATGATCTATCGTAAAGATGAGACAAATCAAGGCGATATAATAACGACAATAGAACCAACCGTAGCTCGAATGTTGGATACTATTTTGGACGAAACAAATAAAACCTATAGCAGTGAGCTTACGGGTGCAATAATTATGAATCCTAAAACGGGAGAAATTTACGCCATGAGCGCTGTACCAAGCTTTGATTTAAATGACAGAAGTAATGCTTCAATTGAATTCTTCCAAAACCCGCTAGTAGAAAACGTTTATGAATTTGGCTCCACTATTAAGGCCCTTACCATGGCGGCTGGGATAGATAGTGGTGTTATTACAGCAGACACAACGTATTATGATGAAGGTTCTATTACTTTAGATGGGTACACTATTAAAAACTTTGATGGAAAGGGTAGAGGAACAGTACCAATGCAAGAAATATTGAATCAGTCACTAAACACGGGCGTGTCGTTTGTTGCTCAAAAAATGGGTAAAGATAAATTTAGGGATTATTTTTTAAATTTTAAACTAGGAAGTGAAACAGGGATTGATTTGCCTAATGAAGCGTTTGGTCTTGTTGATAATCTTCGTTCACCGCGAAGTGTTGAGTACGCTACGGCCTCTTTTGGCCAAGGTATCGCTATGACTCCGATTGCTACCGCCCGTGCGCTGGCTGTCTTGGGTAATGGTGGACATTTAGTAACTCCGCACTTAGTTAAACAAATTAAATATGAAGATGGCACAGTTCGCGATATAAACTATCCCGTCGGATCACAAGTTATCTCTAAAGAGACCAGTGAGGAGATTTCGAGAATGTTGATAACGGTGGTAGACGAGGCTTTGGCACATGGTAAATATTCGATGTTGCACCATACAATTGGCGCCAAGACTGGTACTGCTCAGATAGCTGATCCAACAAACGGAGGTTATTACGAAGACAAGTTCCTCCATTCATTTTTTGGTTATTTTCCGGCCTACGACCCACAATTTCTTGTCTTCATGTATACTGTAGAGCCAAAGGGGGTACGTTATGCTTCAGAGACACTGACCGAACCCTTTATGGATATTGCAAACTTTCTCATCAATTACTACGACGTACCACCTGATAGATAAAAAACATGAAAGATACTTTTAAAAAAATTGTTGTTTTTATTTTAACGATAGAAGCTAAATTTTTACTAAAGAGACACAAACCAATAATTATTGCAATTACCGGTAGTGTAGGAAAGACTTCTATGAAGGATGCAATTTATAGTGTGCTTAAGCGACACGTATCAGCACGCAAGAGCGAAAAAAGTTTTAACTCTGATATTGGTGTTCCGCTTACTATACTTGGCTTACCAAATGGTTGGAACAGTACCTTGCTATGGTTTAAAAACATCATTGATGGTTTTATGATTGCCTTTTTTACAAAAGACTACCCAGCCTATTTAATACTTGAGACAGGGGTAGACAGACCAGGGGATATGAAAAAGTTAGCGTCTTGGATAAAGCCAGATATTATCGTATTGACGCGCTTTCCTGATGTGCCAGTGCATGTAGAATTTTTTCCTGATCCAGAGGCGATAGCAGTAGAGAAAATGCGCTTAGTAGAAGCACTTAAGCCAGAAGGGGTAGTTATTTATAATCATGATGATGAGCTGATCAAAGCCCAGTTAGATTCGATAAGACAACAAACGATTGGTTTTAGTAGAAATCTACCCGCACATTTTACTGCTAGTGCTGATCAGGTCTTTTATAATGATGATCGACCATCAGGTATAATGTTTACGGTATCCCACTTAGGGGAAATCCAAGACGTAAAAGTCGAAGGAGCAGTTGGTATTCAGTTAATCTATACTTATGTAGGAGCCATTGCTGTTGGTATGCAATGTGGTATCTCGATGGCTGATGCAGCAACTGCTCTATTAGAGCACGTTCCACCACCAGGTAGGATGCGAATTTTGCCAGGAATAAAAGGTACAACAATAATTGATGACACATACAATTCCTCACCGATTGCAGCTGAGCAAGCCTTGTCTACCCTAAAAGAATTAAAGCACGGAAAGAGAAAAATTGCAGTTTTGGGTGATATGCTTGAACTAGGTCGTTTTTCTGCTAGAGAACATGAAAGACTTGGAGAGTTAGTACCGCAGTGTGCTGACGCCCTATTTACCTTGGGGATCCGTGCACAAAAAATAGCTGAAGGAGCTTTGGAACACGGTTTATCCGAAAGATTTATTTTTCAGTATGACGATATTGATAGGACGGGTAGGGAGCTACAGAACTTTATTAAACCGGGTGATATTATTTTAATTAAAGCTTCACAGGGCATTAGAGCTGAACGAGTGGTGGAGGAAGTGATGCAGGATGTTGAAATGGCCTCTAGTTTATTAGTTAGACAAGACAATGCCTGGCAAGAACGTAAAAGTATTGCTTTTTAATAAAAACTATGGCATAATAATTATACTTAACAAATAAGTACTATTTTATGCATTTATTTAAAATCAAGCGTTTATTGACAGTTTTTGCACTTAGTGTTTTTGTTGTATCTTCAGCTTTTAATCCTCAAATAGCTAGCGCACAAACTACTGTTTCGCAATATAAACCAGTTTCTGTGAATGAGCTAATTGCTTATTTATATGGAATCATTGCTTCGTTAGAAGCACAAAAAACGACCAGAATTATTAATTCGTATAGTTCGTTAAACACGGACGTTAATGGGGCTGATGTGGAAACTCTTTCCGCAATTAGTATCAAAAGGAATTCAGCTACGGTACGAAGTAATATTGACTTTGGAAGTGCTTCCTACGCCTATGCCTATTTTGAGTATGGAACACGTAACTCAGTAGATGAAACAACTGATGAAGAAAAAGTTAATAAGACATCACGTGATACTTATTCTGAGTTGCTTGATGGCTTGAGAACTAACACAACGTATTATTATCGAGCAGTTATTGAGTTACCAAGCGGCGTCAAAATTTACGGGTCACTACGAAATTTTACAACCGGAAGGACTACCAGTTCAAGCAATAATTATGGTGATGCTGATATCTCGACTGATGATTCAGAATATAATACAGGAGACAAAATAACTGTTTCTTATGAATTTTCTGACGATCGAGAAAGTGGAAGTTGGATTGGCTTATATGAAGATGGGTCAAGTGATAATGAGTATCTTTCTTGGAAGTATCTGTCTGATGATGAGGGAGAAGTTTCCTTTAGTGCACCTCGTAATGCTGGAGATTTTGAGTTTAGATTATTTAAAGATAGTGGCTATAAAGAGGTGGCAACAACTGATGTCTTTGAAGTAAATTAAAATACTTTTAAAATAGTAGAACTATATCAACGATATATTGTAGGTCTAGTTGAGAAGTAGCAAAACTAGAAATGAAACGATGTATACTTTTATTATGTATACTGGCTTAACTGAAGTCGAAGTCGAAAAATTACAAAAAGAATACGGTTTAAATCAACTACCTACTCCTTCATACCGTTTTCTAAAACTACTAGCTAGACAGTTTAGTGGGATATTTAACATATTACTTTTAATAGCAGCAAGTGTCACTCTTTATTTAGGTGAGCCGATTGATGCTGGGTTAATGTCACTTTTTGTATTTTTGAGTGTATCTCTTAGTCTCTATCAAGAGTACAAATCAAATGCTGCCGCTAGTACACTGCAGTCATATTTAAAAAAAACTATATCAGTTAGACGTGCTAATGAAGATAGAGAAATATCAATTACTGAATTAGTGCCAGGAGATATCTTGAAACTTGAATCAGGCGATATTGTACCTGCAGATGCATATATTTTGCATGCGGTAGGAGCAAGGGTGGATGAGACAACCTTTACTGGAGAAAGTATTCCGGTGATTAAAGTAGCTAGAAATCTGTCTGACAAAAATCAGGCGACTAATGAATATGAATTATTACAAGGGGTGGTTATATTGGCTGGAACCATTTATGCCGAGGTTACAAAAACTTCTGGTAATACTCGTCTGGCTAGTATAGCCCTTAGTACCTCTACCATTCAAAGTTATAGTGAACTAACCAAAGGAGTAGATAGAATTAGTACTTTTATACTAAGAGCCACCATCATTACATTGTTGTTTGTGGTGATAGCCAACGTAATGATTGAAGGTGTTGAGGCCGATATTCCTCACTTACTCATTTTTTCTATTGCACTAGCGGTGTCAGTGATTCCTGAGGCACTACCACTTGTGATTACATTCTCTCTTTCGCGCGGAGCTCTTCGTTTAGCAAAAAGAAACGTTATTGTGAAAAGGCTGTCTTCGGTGCAAGACTTGGGTTCAGTTGAATTACTTTGTACTGACAAGACTGGTACGATTACGGAGAATCATTTAATATATAAAAATGACTATCTTGTACCAGGCTTTCCATACCATCCCCTAATTCTTTCTTGGCTAGCTGCTCATGATCTGCATGAACGGATGCCGGAGCCATTTGACCATGCGATAGATGAGGCTCTTAGTGAAGAACAACGAAAGCAAATAAAAGATTTTGAGTTGCTGGAAGAAGAAGCGTTTGATCCGATGCTACGAAGTAATGGCTCAATAGTTAAGCGAGTAGACGGTCAGCAGTTTCATATCAGACGAGGTAGCCCAGAATATTTTTTTAGCCAAGGTCTTGTAGATAAAGAACTAGTCAGACAGTGGCTAGAAGATGAAGAAGAACAAGGGAGACGAATCTTGGGTGTCAGTTATGATGATGGGAGTGGACCCCGTTTTGGTGGTTTTGTTTCATTTGCGGATACGCTTAAGGCTTCTACTGCTCGCACAATTTTGGAGGCTCGTCAATTGAACGTAGCTATTACAATTATTACTGGTGACGCTACTAGAGTAGCTGAAGCGATTGGACGTGAGACCGGTTTAGTTACTAAAAATGACGAAGTGATTGAAGCTGGTGATTTTTTTGCCTTAGATGCTTTAAGACAACGTGATCTAGTTGGAGAAATTAGAGTTTTTGCTCGTACTACTCCAGAACAAAAATTAAAATTACTAGAGTTATTAAAAGAAAAGTTTACAGTTGGTTTCTTAGGAGAGGGAATTAATGATGCTCCGGCGCTGAAGTCGGCACATGTTTCTATGGTGGTTGAATCAGCTTCTGACGTAGCTCGTGAGACAGCAGATATTATATTAACTAAGCAAAATCTAGGAGTAATTATTGAGGGTATTCGTTTAGGTCGTGAGACACACGCCAACACTTTGAAATATATTAGGGCAACCCTAGTTTCAAATTTTGGAAATTTTTACGCTGTCGCTATTGGTTCATTATTTATTAGTTTTTTACCAATGTTACCAAAACAACTTCTACTCCTAAATCTTTTGTCTGATTTTCCTATGATGGCCATTGCCTTTGACCGGGTAAATAAAGCTGAAATAAAAAAGCCTCAGCGTTATGAATTTAGATCACTTTATATTATTTTCATAACCCTTGGATTAGTTAGTACGGTGTTTGATTTTATGTGGTTTGCTTTATTCTACAAAATATCCCCAGAGGTACTACAGACCAATTGGTTTATCGCTAGTGTAATAACCGAAGTAGCACTGCTGTTTTCTATTCGTAGTATGCTTCCAATTGAAAAGGCTGGCTGGCCAGCGTCGATAATTATTTGGCTTTCTGGCTTCGCAATTTTGTTTGCCGTTATATTGCCGTCTATACCGGTGACGGCTACTTTCTTTAGTTTTGCACCACCATTACCTAGTCATTTGGCGCTAATTATGGGTCTAGCCACTGTTTATTTTATTGTTTCGGAATTAGTAAAGCGTCCACTGTCTCGATTTCTTAAGCTCTCGTAATTTATTATCGGTTGTTAATTTTACGACTGGCTCTAATTATAATAATATTAAGAGTGAAGTTAGTTTCTTAGTGATGGTTTTCTGAGAAGTAATAAGTATACTGAAACTGCCTCAAAAAATGGATGTTTTTTGTTTGTGTGTTATTTAACCCAAAAATATGCCTTTTAGTAACCACAAATTCAACGAGGCAATAATTATACCAATAATCCAAGTCACAATATTAAGTGGAATTGAGTTGGCAAATTCACCCATAATTTTCTTATTCCCCGTGAACATTAGTAAAGGAAAAACAGCGAAGGATAGTTGAAGGCTGAGAATTACCTGACTAAATATTAAAAGTTCAGTAGCAGCATTTGATCCATATAAGCCAATAAAAATTACAGCTGGAATAATTGCTAAAAGTCTAGTAATAATTCTACGTAGCCAAGGTTTAATTCGTAAATTAATAAATCCTTCCATAATAATCTGTCCGGCAAGTGTTCCGGTAATCGTCGCATTTTGTCCAGCAGCTAGAAGAGCGATAGCGAAGAGTGTGCTGGCAATACCGACACCTAGAACTGGTGAAAGTAGTTTGTAAGCATCTTCAATAGCGGTTATTTCATTAAAACCATTTACGAAGAATACTGCAGCAGCCAGGATAAGAATTGAAGCGTTGACAAAAAGAGCAATAGAGAGGGCGGTGGTTGAGTCAATCGTAGCAAATTTAATTGCTTCCTTTTTGCCTTTAATGGTTTCAACATATCTTCTGGTCTGTACGATTGCTGAGTGTAAGTATAAGTTGTGAGGCATTACTGTAGCACCAATGATACCAATTGCTAAATAAAGCATGTCCGGATTAAAGATCAATTGTGTCGTCGGAAGAAACCCAGCTAATAGTGGAGCTAAGGCCGGGGCAGAAACGGTCAGTTGAAAAGCAAAAATAGCAGCTATAGTTGCTATTAAAGTTACAATAAGTGCTTCTAGATAACGGAAACCTTTGTTTTGAAGTAAAAGGATAATTAGTACATCCAACGCTGTAATAATTACACCAACTAGAATAGGGATATTAAACAATAAATATAAAGCAATTGCTGATCCTATTACTTCGGCTAAATCGGTGGCTATGATCATTACCTCTGCCATTAACCAAAGTAAAACAGCGACTGGTTTTGGGAATCTATCTTTACACATTTGTGCGAGGTCTCTTCCGGTTACAATACCAAGCTTAAGAGCAAGGTGTTGGAGAATCATAGCGAATAGACTCGACATTAAGATTACAGAAAGGAGCGTGTAACCAAATTTAGAACCGCCAGCCAAGCTAGTAGCCCAATTTCCTGGGTCCATATATCCGACAGCCACTAAAAAACCAGGACCAGCAAACAGCATTAATTTTTTAAAAAATGAAAGATCCGAAGGTATGGCCACAGATCTATGAACCTCGGGTAGGCTGGGAGTCAATCCATCTTCGCCAGCTTCTTTGCTTGCACCTTTCCAACCTAAAGCTTTAAACAAGTTAGTGTGCGTCATATATTATGATAAGTTTTAATGGACAATATGCCCTTATTTATTAATTGGTTAATTTAATTCCAGCCTTTAATCTTAGGAATAGTAGATCCGTGAGGATCATTTTTTGGGTAATTAAGAAACTTGGCTAAACGCTTTATTGCACCATCACTAAAAGCATGTTCTAATTTTTCTGCTTCTTCATGAACCTTATTTTTACTTATCTTGAGTGTTTCATACAGAAAGACTTCAATAATTCGGTGTTTATAGGTTAATTTCAGGGCAACGTTCATACCTTTGGTGGTTAATCTGATTTGACCATAAGGCTCGGCAGTTACTAAGCCATCTCGTACTAGCTCTTTAACTCTCTCTGAGACAGTAGATTTACCTAGACCAAGACGCTTAGAAATATGGGTCACCCCTTCCCCTCGGTCAGTTTTATGTAATATATATATTGCGCGAATATAATCTTCTTTGGTTGAAGTAATAGCATTCGTAGATGTTCGCATATACGAACTATACATAATTTAAAAATAAATTACAAGTGGGGAGGTAGATAGCTAAATATTCTATGCCTACTCACACTTTTAGTTGTGTTATGTTGATACGATAGTGGATAAGCAAAGCTAAAAATTAGTTTAATTTTATTAAGTTATCTTAATAAGAGGGTGACATTTCATTTATACCCTCAACCTGGCTATAGTATCTAGCTAGGGCATACAGAAAACTTGAAAGACGATTCAGGTAAGCAAGGGTTGTTAGGGAAACTGTTTGGAGGTTTTTGGCACTAATTATTCTTCGTTCCACTCTACGGGCTATGGTTCTGGCAAAGTCACAGCTTGCCGAGAGTTCGGTGGCGCCAGGAATAACAAAAGACAAAGGGGATTTTAATTGTTTCTCCAGCTCAGCTGTTATTTTTTCAAGCTTACTAATGTGAGATGTCGTGATAAACTTATTGGCCCCCGCTAATTCGGCTTGAACAATAAACAGACATTCTTGAACATAAAGAAGATTGTTAGCAATATTGATTTTAGTTTTAACTCCACCTGCTTGGCTTCGGCAAACACCAAGCCAGGAGTTAAGTTCGTCAATTGAACCTAGTGCTTCAAAGATGAGATTATCCTTCGGTAGCTTTTTTTTATTTGCAAAGAGCCTTGACGTACCATCATCCCCGGTACGAGTATATAACATAAACTTATTTTGCCTTTACTTCTTCTGTTGGTACTGTCATGTCGATTTCGCACATATTGCCCGCACAAGCTAATTCTTTTTTTTGTTCAGTTTCATCAGTATGTTCATAAGTAATTAGTTTTGAATAATCAATGACGGGGAATTTTTTAACTAGTTCCAGATAACGTTTTTTGTCAATGGTTTCATAAGGAGCTAGACGATAGACGTAATCAAAACGTGGTAAAAATGAAAGTCCGCCAATGATGTCCCAATTTTTTTGTACCCAGTTAACAGTTTCTATCCACTCATTTTCACCAATTGAAATTGTGGCTGAAGGATTATGTTCAGTAAAATTAAGTTTTATTTTTTTCCAATACTCAAGTTGCTCAAGTGCAGAAAGGTCATCTTTAAAGACGGAGCCCTGAGGTGACTCAATCGGGAATTCAAGTACGTAAGTGGTGGCACTCTCTAATGATTGGCCGACTTCTGGATAATAAGGCACACCTTGGTCTTTCAGCATTTGGAAAAGAGAGTCAGTGGCCGAAATTCTGACTCGTCTAATATAGTATTTAGCATGTCGTGGATGTATACCTGATGAACAGTTAAAAGTCTGAGAAACAGTACCAGATGGCTTCACAGCAGTGACTGACATGGAGGGTTCAATGCCGAAGCGTTTAGCATATAACTTATTGGTGTTGATGGCTGTATCACGCATGGCTTGTAAAGATTTAACTTCGCGAGCCACCGTACAATCCCATTGGCCAGTTACGGAGACACCCAATAAACGTTCCTCACGGCAATGTTTTTGCCAGTCTTTTGAAATGTAATTAAATTTTGTTAAAGATGACTGGTATGTTCCAATAATAGTAGCGATTCTTGTTTTATAGATTAGTTTTTCATAAGTATCATCTGCTCTGGCTATTACTTCAGATAAATTACAAAATTGTTTTGACTGTAAAATTATTTCACCACATGGATTTGTACCAAGCGATCCTTGCACCGTCCCATCTTCATTTAAGAAGCCATGCTTTTTGAAGTAAGAAAGTCGGCGTTTAGGTAGGGTATTACCTAATGATCCTCGATTGAAGATACCTCTTTCACCAGAGCCACTTTTCATGAGTGCTACCCATTCATCCATAAGCTCGTGACTTGAAGGTTGTGTCTCGTAGACAGCAGAATTGTTTGCGATTGAACGAAATGGTTCAGTGAGATAAAATTGGCCTTTCTTGGCATCACGTAAATCACTATCATCAAGATCTGAAAGGCTAATCATGGCAGTGCGACGAACGCCACCGGAAACAACACATTCTCCGATTTTGCAGATGATGTCATGGACATCAATTGATCTTAGACGTCGTCCTTGGCGATAGATAATTTTATCACGCGCAAAATCTAATAGGGAATTGAGAGGTTCTGGCCCGGAAGCTTTCCCTCCCATTGTTTTTAAACGTGACCCAGCTGGTCTGATTTGTGAGTAATTAAATTCAATATCATAACCTGAAAACCAAGCTTTTAAACCAGCTGTCAGAGCGTCACACCAACCCTCTTTTGAGTCAACTACGGTATACAAAGGCAATTTCTTTTTCTTTTGTTTTTGGATTTGTGGTAGTTGCTCCACGTTTTGACTTTCGACTGAAAAACCAACTCCGCAACCTTGCATTGATAAATACATTATTTCAGATAAATCAGTCAATGAAGTAGGGGCAATATAAGTACAGTTATAAGCACACGTATTACAGCGTCTAGCCGGTTCGCCCGCAAACTGCATCAGTCGCATAGAAGGCATTACATCTTGTTTAAGGATAGCCTCTTGAATTTCAATGTATTCTTCCTCGGTGAGTTTATCCCCAAGATTCTCTTTCATGAATGATATATAGCGATAGACTGTTTCCACCCAAGTCTCGCGTCTTTTTTCAGTCTCTATCCATCTGGCATAGGTCCGCAAATAAACAAACTCGCCTAGGGAATTATTTGCAAAATATTTTTTACTTTTATTAGCGAGGAGACGTACATGTTCAGGTACTTCACCACGTTCCAATCTAGTCTCTGTGTGCTTTGCTCGATACAAAATATAAGCTTTTGCGGCTTTGGAAAATTCTTGCAGAATAAGTTGAGTCTCCACTACATCTTGCACCTCTTCTACGCTAGGTACATAGTTTTTATCAATTATTTTCTTCGCCACTAAGTTTTTTTCTACTGCCAAAGCCACTGTCTTGACAGCATCTGGGTTAAATTCGTTGGCCACTTTCATTGCTTTTTCTACAGCATTGGAAATTTTATTTAAATCAAACTTGGCGGGTAGCCCATTTCGCTTAATGATTGTAGAAATGATTGGGGTTTTTAATCGTGCCATAACCTGGTTTAGGTAAATATTAATAAAGTATCTATATGTTATAGTATAGATATCGATCTATGAATAAAAAAACCCTGGGGAAAAGCGATACCGACACAAAAAAGTCAGAAGTTCAAGCCAGAACATATCCGCGGCCAGACTGGGTACCAACCTCAGTTTCTGCAGAAAAGGAGCTTTGCCCAGACTGTTTTAAGGTAGTTGGTGAAAGAAGTCGTTACAACATTGTATGCATGGAAGGTACCCCAAAAATGGCACACCCTTTCTAAAGTCAATTAATAATACTA
>DYNY01000012.1 GCA_020720815.1 Candidatus Elulimicrobium sp.
TTAATTTGAAAGTTCGCGCAAAGGAGAGTATCTCACCGCAATGATTTATTTTAATGTGCTAACGCTAAACAAATAATTTCACAATCGGGTGGAATGTTAGGTTTAAGGGTTAATAGTGCTGAGCGAAGGGTGGCTCCGGTAGTAGTGACATCATCGATAATTATTATTCGATATCCAGACAGGTCTTTGGAGTTATGATTGAGAGAAAAAACATCAACCATATTTTTGAAACGTTCTCCTCTGGTTAGGCTGGTTTGTGGGACAGTATCTTTGTGACGGTCTAGAAAAGTTAAAATTTCAAAATTTTTGTTAGGTAAATTTTCTAATACCCTAGTCACTTGATTGTAACCGCGTTCTTTTTGTCGTTGCTTTGATAAAGGAATTGGAACGATAACAGTAGGTTTATTTGGTAGGGTACAAAGCCAATGATTAAGGAGATTAGCTAACAATTTAGCTGAGGCATGGTAATTATGAAATTTATTGGCGGTAATAGACGCTCTTATTAATGAATTACTGTAAGTACTTAAGGCTACAATGCCGGTAATTTTTTGTGGAGAAAAGAAACGCAAGAAAGTATCATTTGTTTCCTTACGTAATACTGCAATTGACTCATGTGGAGGAGCGATGAGGTCACTGATTTGTAAAAAGATATTCAGCATAATGTATAGCGCGAAGCTAAGACATGTTACTATAATACTCGTAGTATGAGTATTTTTTCTAACATCATTGCGTCCTTGACGGCCCAAAAACAAAACACCAGTCGGGTGGTAGGAATTGATATTGGCACATCTTCAATGAAGGTAGTAGAGATTCTTAATCGCAACAATGTTCTAACACTTACTACCTATGGTGAGCTACAACTTGGTCCCTACGCTAATAAGGAAATTGGGCAGTCTTTAACTTTAGATGCCAAGCAAGAGCAACAAGCTCTGGTGGATATTTTACGTGAGTCAGCCGTTAAGGCCACAACTGCTGTTTTTGCTACTCCATTAGCTTCTAGTTTTGTGACGACGATTCATTTAGAAGCCGAACCCAAAGAAGATTTGGCACCAAGGGTAAGAGTAGAGGCTCGTAAATATATACCAGTACCAATTACCGATGTTACTTTAGACTGGGCCGAGATTGGATCAGAAGTAGACAGACAAAATAAACAGCGTGATGTGTTGGTGGCGGCTATTCAAAATGACGCCTTAAATCGTTTCAAGATATTGATGCAGTTTGTAAATCTAAAGGAACCACCAACTGAAATTGAATGTTTTAGTACTATTCGTGCAGCTTACAGTACCGAAGAGGAACATATTGCTGTTATTGATATTGGGGCCGTCTCTTCAAAACTATATATAGCTAAAAATGGTTTATTGCAGAGAATGCACCGAGTCAGAGCGGGGGGCGCGATTGCGACCAAGCGTATTTCCACAACCTTGGATATGGCTTTTGAAGAAGCTGAAGTGTTGAAGCGTAATATTACTCGTGAAGACGCAAAGTTTCGTGATGTGCAAAGAGCTCATCATAGTTGCTACGAACGACCACTGATTGAATTTAAACAAGTTATTAAAGAGTATGAAGAAAATTTTGGGATTGAATTAAACACAATTTATTTGGCCGGTAGTGGCGTACTCTTTCCGTCACTGAAGCAATACGTGGCTGATTCTTTGCAGTTTGAGGTTAAATATTTAAATCCTTTTACTAAGGTAGCTTACCCAGCTTTTATGGAAGATATTGTTTCTGAACTCGGACCAACTTTTCATGTTGCTTTAGGAGCGGCTCTTCGGATGTTTGAATAGATCTCTTCCACAGTAAGTGTTCGTGTTGTTGGTCATAAGAACGTATAATTAAAGAGTATGCAAGGTTCATCTAATACTTCGTTCATTCCCAAACATACTCCAAATAAAGGTGAGCGTAAAAATTCTCCGAGGCAACTTTTTATTGGTACACTATTAGTACGAATATTATTTTTTGCCACTCTTATTTCGGCTATTGGTCTATACTTTTATTTGAATAAATTAAATAGCGAATTGATAGAAACCAGAGCTTCTTTTGATGCACTTACTTCTACTTTCAAGGATGACCAGGATGAAGTAGATATGGTGACTAATCTTGATAAAAGACTATCCCAAGCTGGTGATCGTTTTAGAAATAGTATTTCTTTTAACGCTTTGATTGTAGCCATTGAGAAGGCTACTTTAAGTACTGTACAATTTACAGGGCTACAGATTAATCGTGCAAACGATAAAACAATTGAATTAGTGGCTGACCTTAAAACTGATGGTTTTGACTCGGTTATTTTTCAGAGAGAATTATTAAGTCAAAGTGATGAACTAAAGGTGGTTGAAGTAAAAGATGTAAGTATTCAATATAAAACTGCATCGGAAGATGAGTTGGTTGAAGTATCAGACAGTACCAAGGAGATAACTTTCCAAGCCTTAATTAACATTAATCCCAATACTATTAGATCGGTAGTTATCACGGATGGTATGTTGCCTCCACCGGAACCAAATCCAGATGTTCTGCCGGCAGAAGTAAGCAGTTCAACTGGAGAAGAACCATCGGTTGGTGTTGAACTTTCTAATCAAGAAAATATATGATTGGCAATTCTCTCATTACCCAAATTGTTGTAGCGGGTTTGGCTATTGGTATAATTATTACTTACATACAGCCAAAGATTACTGAAATTGGAGTTCTTCAAGACAACATAGCTAAAACAATAGAAGAATTAGACAACGTAAATGAGGTCAACCAGAAGTTAGCTATAGTCGTTTCGCAAGCTGGGGCCATCTCATCAAATGACAAACTAGCACTTAGTATCTTCTTACCAGAAAGTTTTGATGAATTAAAAGTAATGAAAGATTTAGAAGCGGTGACCAAGGAAGCTGGGGTGATAGTTAGTACATTAAGTTATGGAGGGGAGGATATGTTGGCTTCCGCTGAAACACAAGAGTTAGAAACAGAAGCCGTTGAATTACCAACCGGTCATAATTTTTTGTTAGGAATTTCTAGTTCATACGAGCAAATGAAGCATCTGTTACTATTATTAGAAAGAAATGAATACCCGCTTGATATTCAGAACCTCACGATAAACCCAACTCAGGGAGGTTTACTGGACGTATCACTTGATATAAGAACTTACTCTTATAAATAAAATATATGGATTCTACCCTTAAAAATGTGTCGGTTATCCTGGTAATTTTTACCCTAGCTTTTGTTAGTTATTACTTTTTTATTCAGAAAGATGAATCTGCTACTGACCTTGGCTCTGGCTCTATCAGTCAAGATTTATTTGCTGATGTACAAAGATACATTGAAAGACGCGAAGTTCTAAACAAAGTAAAGTTAGACGTTACTATTTTTGCAGACGAGCGATTTAATAATTTGGTTGACTATACGCCGGAAGAACCTGTAAAACCAATACCAGGAAGGGACAATCCTTTTGATGATGTGTAATTTTGTTTAGCTTCATGGATTTACTCGAGATATTAATAAATAGCGGTGTAATAGATGAAGATACTGCTATTAAGGCTCAATCTGAGTTAGTGGAAAGTGATAAAAATGTTGAACAGGTGCTCTTAGAACTTGGGATTGAGGCCGATATAATGCGTTCGGTGGTGGCTGATTATTACCAAATTCCACCTTTTAAAATTACGGAGGGATTTACCATTCCGGAAGAAATTTTAAACTACATTCAGGAAGAATCAGCCATTCACTACCGCATCGTTCCGTTGAAGATAGAAGATGGTGTTTTGCTGGTAGGAGTGAATAACCCAGACGACCTTCAGGTTCGCGAAGTATTAAATTTCATCACCAGCAAAAACGACTTGGTCTTTAAGTTGGTTTACATGTTGGATAGTGACATTACCAAAGCTCACGAATTTTATGCAAATCTAAAGGGAGAGGTTACTGACGCTTTGGTGACACTCAAATCAGAACTTGATAATGAAATTGATTCTACTTCTAAGTTAGTCGAAACTGATCAAAAGAAAGAGATGGAGCATATTGAAGAAGATGCACCAGTGACAAAAATTGTAGCTACTACTTTGCGTTATGCGGTAGATGGAGGTGCGTCAGATATTCATATAGAGCCGACGGAAACCAAAATTGTGGTCCGTTTTAGAGTTGATGGTGAATTAACTACGTCTCTTGAGCTCCCAATAAACGTTCATTTGGCAATGGTGGCTAGAGTAAAAATTCTTTCCTCGATGCGACTAGACGAAAGAAGAAAGCCACAAGACGGGCGTTTTTCTGCGACTTTTGATGGCCGTAAAATTGACTTTCGTGTTTCAATTCTACCAACTAGTCATGGTGAAAAGGTGGTGATGCGTATTTTGGATAATGAACGCGGTGTGCGTTCGCTTGAGGATGCTGGTATATCACCGCATTTACTTCAGATAGTTCGCAAGGCTATTAAGGAACCTTACGGAATAATACTTATTTCTGGACCAACTGGTTCAGGAAAATCTACTACCCTCTATGCTATGTTGGCGGAAGTAGACAGATTTACGAAAAATGTGCTCTCATTAGAAGATCCAGTTGAATATAATATTGAAGGAGTTAGTCAGTCACAAGTTCGGCCTGAAATTGGATACACTTTTGCTAATGGTCTTCGCGCTGCGTTACGTCAAGACCCGGACATTATAATGGTGGGAGAAATCCGTGATAAAGAGACTGCCCAGTTAGCTATTCAAGCGGCTTTAACTGGCCACTTGGTGCTTTCGACTATTCACACTAACAATTCTATTGGTGTGATTCCGCGACTGATTGATATGGGAGTGGATCCATATCTAATAGCCCCAACTCTTAAACTTGCCATTGCTCAGCGTTTGGCTCGTCGGATTAATGATGACACTGGTGTCGAAGAGGAAGTTAGTCATAGTACGCAAGTGATGGTAGATGAATCATTCAAAACTTTACCAGAGCGTTTCCATCCTCGCATACCAAAAAGTACTACGATGGTCAGTCCCGAACCAACACCAGGTTGTGCGACTGGTCTTAAGGGTCGAGTCGCGGTGATGGAGGCATTAGAAGTAGATGACGAGATTCAAGATTTGATATTGCACTCTGCTTCAGAAGATCAGATTTATCAAGTGGCGAGAAGAAAGGGTTTTATGAGTATGAAAGAAGATGCGATTATAAAAGCTCTCAACCACCTTATTCCGTATGAAGAGATGAATAGTTTTGGTTCTAAAGCCGGAGTAGAGGATATCCTGGATGATTTTATTATTACTGTCGATAACCCTGAGCAGTCCGAAGCTAAAAAAGCTATAATTGATGATAATGAAAATACTGTTAGTTGATGACGATGCTTTTTTGAGAGACATGTACGCCTCCAAGTTTATTGGTTGTGGACATGAAGTAGAAGTGGCCGATAGTAGTTCCGCTACTATCGGTAAATTTCAGGCCGGAATGGGTTTTGATTTAGTGATTCTTGATATGGTTATGCCTGGTACTTCAGGTGTGGAGTTGTTAAAGATCATTAAAGAACGTTTCCCTGATCAAATTAAGCATAGTATTTTCTTATCCAATCAAGGTCAAGATGAAGACGTGTCCGAAGCTACCGAAGCTGGTGCAATTGGTTATATAGTTAAGGCCCATTCTATTCCTAGTGAAGTAGTAAAGACCGTGGAAAAGATTGTTGCCGATCACAATAAATAATATTATGGCAGTTGATTACAAACACGAATTACAATCTTTATTCGAGTTAATTCTATCTGAAAAAGCTTCAGACATTCATTTTTCTGTTGGTTCGCATCCAATTATTCGGGTGGCAGGAAGATTAATGCCACTTCTAAAGAAGCCTATTTTGACCGAAAGTGATGTAACAGCTTTTGCTAAAGTCCTAATGCGTCCAGATCAATTTGAAAGACTAGATCGACGAGAAGAGATAGATTTTTCTTATGAGACATCCCAGTTATTGCGTTTTCGAGGTAATGCTTTTTTTCAGCGTGGTAAAAAATCAATTGCCCTACGCCTTATTCCTAACGTAATAAAATCTTTCGAAGAATTAAACCTACCTCCTATTCTGGAAAGTTTTACGCAACGCCCGCAAGGTTTCTTTTTGTGTGTTGGTCCAGTTGGACATGGTAAGTCTACTACTCTAGCTGCGATGGTGAATCGTATAAATGAAACTCGTTCTGAACATATAATGACAATTGAAGACCCGATTGAGTATGTTTACGTTGAGCAAAAATCTTTGATTGATCAGCGTGAAGTGGGGCTTGATACGCCAAGTTTTCAATCTGCCTTAAACGCTGCTTTTCGTCAGGACGTTGACGTGATACTGGTTGGAGAAATGCGTAATACCGAGACTATTGCTACCGCGGTAACAGCCGCCGAAACCGGACACTTGGTATATTCTACACTTCACACCAACGACGCCGCTCAGACCATTAGCCGTATTATTGATTCATTCCCGGGTGATCAACAGGATCAAATCCGAGTCCAGCTTTCTAGTTCGTTGATTGCTATTTTCTCACAAAGACTAGTTCCACATATTACTGGAGGGTTGGTGCCAGCTTATGAGCTTCTCATTAATAACACGGCTGTCAGTAATTTGATTCGTGAAAATCGCATTCATGAGATTCCTTCTATTATTGAGACCGGTCTTGAGCACGGTATGATAGACATGAACCGCTCACTAGCTAAATTAGTACAAAATGGCGATATTACTGTAGAGAATGCATTTACTTTTTCGGTTAATCCAAAAGGACTAGAACGTTTGATTTAATTACTTATATCTATGCTTTTTAAATACGTCGCCATTGATAAGACCAATGAACAAAAAGAGGGAACTGTTGAAGCAGTTACCATCGACTCGGCTATCAGCGCTGTGCAAAAGCGTGGCTATACGATAATGTCCATTGATCCGCTTGATGAGGGTGGTGGACTAAAAGGTCTCTTGAATATTGAGTTTGCTATCTTTAACTCAGTCTCCAACAAAGATGTAGTTATTCTTTCACGACAGATATCGACTTTATTCCAAGCCCATGTATCGCCACTGCGTATTTTTCGTTTACTCTCAGCAGAAATAGAAAATGAACGCCTTCGAAAAGTGATGAATGATATTGTGGAAGATTTGCAGGGAGGAAGTTCAATTTCACGCTCTTTAACTAATCATCCAGATGTTTTTTCCTCTTTCTACGTCAACCTGGTAAGGGCGGGCGAGGAATCCGGGTCACTCGAAAAATCTTTTTCTTACTTGGCGGACTACCTAGATCGTTCCTACGAGATAGTATCTAAAGCCAAAAATGCGCTTATTTATCCAGCCTTCGTTATTAGTATTTTTATTGGTGTAATGGCTCTGATGTTGACTATGGTGATTCCTAAAATTGCTAAAGTCTTGACTGACGCTGGTCAGGAACTACCAATTTATACCAAAATGGTTATTGGCCTGTCTGATTTCTTGGTCAATAACGTGGCGGTGCTTTTGTTTTTAATCGCTGTTGGTGGCTACGTTGGCTGGCGCTTCTTACAAACAGATGTCGGTAAAAGAGCTTATGATGAATTTATTATCTCGGTCCCATTTATTGGTGATCTACAACGCAAGCTACTCCTCACTCGCATCTGCGATAACCTCGCGACCATGCTTAGTAGTGGTATATCCATGGTCCAAGCTCTAGAAGTGACTTCTGATGTAGTAGATAATACTATTTATAAGGAAATTCTTGACGCTGCTCTTATAGAAGTGAGGGGAGGTCGTTCGTTTGCTGACTCAGTCTCTGAATATCCAGAAATACCCGGTGTATTAACTCAGATGGTGAAAGTGGGAGAAGAGACGGGTAGTTTGTCTGAGATTTTGACCACCCTAGCCAACTTCTATCGGCGTGAAGTAAATAACTCAGTTGATACGCTTATTGGTCTAATCGAACCAGCGATGATTGTGATGCTTGGTCTTGGTGTGGGTGTGCTTTTAGCTTCAGTCTTAATGCCAATCTATAACATGACTAACTCGTTTTAGGGAGTTGTCCACACTGTCCAATATAGAAGTTCCTGTACACCGTATAATAAGTGTAAGCCACGTGCAACGTAGGCGAAAAGCTAAGTGGGTATTTCAGATACGCAGCTGATATCTGAAGTATCAACCAAGTAAGAAATATTAATAAAATTATCCAATCTATGAATAGAAATAAATTATTCACCCGAGGTTTTACACTTATTGAACTCCTCGTGGTAATCGCCATCATTGGTATTTTGGCCGCGGTGGTAATCGGATCACTAAATGACGCACGAAGTGGTGGACAAGATGCTTCAATCAAGCAGTCGGTGGCTAACATCCGTTCACAAGCCGAATTGTGGTATAACTCTAATGGTTATTCATACTCAGGTCTATGTGCTGCGGTACCAATTGATAACTTGCTAAGTGCAGCTGTAGATGTAGTTAATGGTGCTGATTATGATGCTGCTCTTCATGGTATAAACGATGCTACTATTGCTCTAAACAGTCTCACTGGAGTAGCGGCTGGGCGAACAGGCTCTTGTGCAGCCGATGAAACTCGTTATGTGGCTGCATCTCCTCTAGCGAGTGTGGCTCAGTTTTGGTGCGTTGATAGTACTGGTGCTTCAAAACAATCAGCGGTAGCTCCAGCTCAAAACGCATGGGTTTGTCCGTAGTTTTTGCTTAAGTCAAAACAAAAAATCACGCCTTGGGCGTGGTTTTTTGTTTAAGTCGTGTATAATTACATTAAGATGTATCATGCCGGATTTACAATTGTTGAGCTACTGGTTGTAATTGCCGTGGTTGGTATTTTGGCGTCTGTGATTTTGGGATCACTCCGTGATGCACGTGATAGTGGTTTAGAGACAAAAGTTAAGAGTGAGCTGGTGGTACTTGGTAAACGAGCTAATGTTGAGGAATCTAGCAGTTTTACTTTTGATGTGGTTTGTGGCAGTAACGGTATACCACAGTCAACAAAAATTAGTGATATTATCACTTCAATTGAACGATTTTCACCATTTCCCGTTGTCTGTAATAGTGATGTAGAAGCCTATGCTGCTTCGGGTGCCATGAGTAGTACAACTTTCTGGTGTGTTGATAGTGAAGGTCATTCCAAATCAATTCCTAATCAGCTGGAGCTTGGTGTTGAATATGTATGTCCGCAGTGAATAAAGTCTTGCTAAGCTAGTGCTATACTAAGTGGGTTATATGGAACTTTTCACTAATTTACCGCTCTGGTTTCTTGTTTTTGTTACCTTTAGTCTTGGAATTATTATTGGCAGTTTTCTTAACGTTTATCTTTATCGATTTCATACCGGAAAATCATTAAGCGGTAAATCCCATTGTTTATCTTGTGGTAATAGTTTGCGTCCTTATGAGTTATTTCCGCTTTTATCATATCTTTGTTTGCGGGGACGGTGTCGCCACTGTGGGTCTTATATCCCCGCCCGCTACTTTTTGGTCGAGCTTTTGACTGGTATTTTATTTGTCTTGACGGCATTTACCGCTACTGAGTTGGTGAGTATGTTTATTGCTCTTATCTTTGTTTCTATTTTGGTGGTGATAGCCGTTTATGATTTGTACCACTTAATCATCCCGGATGAGTTGATCATCAGCTTAGCCCTGCTAGCTATTTTGGAACAGGGGCACTTATTGATGCGAGGGCAGTCAGTGGTTGATTTTGGTTGTACTATTTTAGCCGCTACTCTAGGCTCGGTATTTTTCTACTCCTTATGGCATTATTCTAAAGGTAAGTGGATTGGCTTTGGCGATGTCAAACTAGCTATGCCGTTGGGAATTATGGTTGGCTACACTGGGGTTTTCTCAATGATAGTTTTGTCTTTTTGGGTGGGGGCCATAATTGGGCTTGCTACTTTAGCTTATCTCGCTATAAAGCGCCGGGGACAACCACACTTACGTTTGTTGCCACAAAGATTTACAATGAAAAGTGCTATACCGTTTGCTCCGTTTCTGATTATCGGTTTTTTAGGGGTTTACCTCTTTGGTATTAATGTCATTTTTTTGCTTTCTTATGGTTATTAATTTCACTTATAGGCATAAGAATAATTTTTTCCAATCCGGTTTTGGATTAATTGAATTAATGGTCAGTATTAGTGTGATGGTTTTGGTAATAAGTGTAATTTTGGTTAATCATAATTCATACAATGGGGCCACATTATTACGTAGCCAAGCTTATGAAATAGCCCTCCAGTTACGTGAAGCGCAACTTATGTCTATAAGTGCTACCCAGGCAGAGGTTGGGCTCGACTTTAGAAATGTTTATGGCGTGCATTTTAGTTTGGCCACCAATGATACGTATTTTATTTTTAGAGATGAAAATGGTGATTATTTCTTTGATGCCGGTGCTGAAGAATTAGGTAAACAAGGTACATTAGATTCACATTTTACAATAGATGCAATTCGTTTAATTGGTTCTGTGGTAGTTCCGGAACAATTATCGGTGACATTTGAGAGACCAAATTTTGACGCTAAGTTTCGTACCGCGTCTGGAGTATCGCCCGCTGGTCTGACTGGGGTAGAGATTGATGTCAGGACAAAGGGTACAGTTGGTCTAGGAAGTGGTAAACTAAGGACAATAGAAATAACCAAGGCTGGACAGATAACGGTAAAATGATGGTAAAAAATGCATTCATGTCTTCGTCTAAAAAAAACCAAGCTGGTTTCACCCTCATTGAGATGATAGTCTCGTTGGCAATCTTTTCCATTAGTGTAACTATTACCATTGGGGCTCTCTTGGTGCTAATTGCTAGTAATCAAAAGCTCCAAGGAGAACAAAGTGTCATGACTAACTTGGCTTTCGCGATGGATAGTATGACACGTGAAATTCGGACTGGTACAAATTATTATTGTGATGAAGCTACGGATTATAATCAAGGTGGTCCTAACAACATCTTCAAATCTGGGAATAATCAAGATCTGATTATTGGATTAGATACGAATTCGTGTGAAGGTGGAGTGGACGGGGTTAACATTGATTTACAAGGGATTTCTATTATAGAGGCTGGCAATAGTATAACTGGGGTAGATGATAGAATTTTGTATTTTTTTGATCAGACAGACCCGGATAATAAAACGCTTAAACGTAAGGTTGGGGCTGAAGCAGCACAGTCAATTGTCTCTTCTGGTTTGGTAATTGAAAATGCTGAATTTTTTGTTTCGGGGGCACCACCTAAAAGTGTTGGTAATAATTTATATCAGCCAACCGTTACTATTCATATTACCGCCAGAGAAATTGATAATGATAAAAAGTATTACCTGCAGACTACGGTAACACAAAGAATTTTAGATCTATGAAAAAATTTTATCTAAAAAAACAACAGGGTTTTTCATTGGTCGAAATGCTAGTTTCTATTTCAATTTTACTTCTTGTTGTCACTGGTCCAATGACAGTTACATCACGTACGGCCAAAAGCGCAACTTTTGCCACTGAACAAGTCCAGGCTTTCTTCCTAGCTCAAGAAGGTTTGGAACTGGCGCAAAAACTACGTGATGATTTATTATTAAATGGGGTTAATCCCTGGACAACATTTACAGATACAAATGGTTCTTATGAATTTTGTTTTGCTGTTTATCCAAATGGCTGTGGATTAGAGTGGGATGGTGTTAATGATACCTTAGCTAATATAATAGATTGCTCAATAGTTGGTAATTGTAAGTTGTATAGAAAAATCAATCCTGATCGGTCACTATACACTTATACTTTGTTAAATACTGAAATAACACCATACACCAGGAAGATTAATTTTTCTAATACCCCTGATGGTAAGGGAGTGCGAGTACTTTCTACAGTGACTTGGCGTACTGGCTCACTAGTAGCAGAGCAAAAAGTAGAAGTAGAAACCTATCTATATAATATCTATGATTCACCATAAAAAAACATTATCATCTGGTTTTGCTCTGCTTATCACTCTAGTTATTATTAGTGTCGTCATTTCTATCGGTATTACTCTTGTTGATTTGACGCTTAAGCAGTTGCGACTAGCTAATAATTCAAAGGATTCAGAGAGTGCTTTTCATGCCGCTAATGCAGGAGCTGAGTGTGTTCGCTACTGGCGAATTAAGGAATCAGATAAGTTTGAAGCTGGTTTGGTGCAAATACCTGTTACCTGTTTCGACGCGGCTGTGGTAGATTCGGTTCCGACTGAACTAGTTGCTGGTAGTGTCTATCGTCATGATTTTGAAATTTCTTGGGCGGCTAATACTAGGTGTTCCAAGGTTAGAATGATTACTATCTCTTCTGATCCGGATGCAGCAGCGGCTGTTAATTTTGTTGGTATACAAGCTATAATTCCAGGTTATCCAGTAAACGTAAAAAGCTGTAACCCGGGTGGACGTTGTTCAATTATCTCGGTCCAGGGATATAACCGTTCCTGTGCCAATATTAATGAAATAGGTACTATTCAGCGCGAAGTTTTGCTAGACTTGTAGCATGGATAAGAAAAAACTGACAGACAAACAACGTCTAACACGACTGCGAGAATTAATTTCTCGTCATAAAGAGCTATATTATGCCAAAGACACTCTAGAAATATCTGACCAAGCCTATGATGCTTTGGTAATGGAATTAGTTTTATTAGAAGAGAAGTTAGAGGGTAAACGAAGCGCCTTAACTGAATCGGTTGGTACCGTACCTAGTGGCGCATTTATTAAAGTGCGCCATAAAGTACCACAATGGTCTTTTGATAACGTTTTTAATTTTGAAGAGCTACAAGCTTGGGAAGATAGGCTGGTGCGATATCTAGAAAAAGAGGGAGTTGGTAAGGCAAAGCCGACTTATGTTACTGAACACAAAATAGATGGTCTAAAAATAGTCCTGGAATATAAAAAAGGTATTTTTTACCAAGCCTTAACAAGGGGTGATGGAGTAATGGGGGAGGATGTTACACATACTGCCGTGACGATTAAAACTCTTCCACAAAAACTGAAATACCCAATTGATTTGATTTGTGTTGGAGAAGTGTGGCTAGGTAAGAATGATTTCACTGCATTAAATCAGGAGAGACAGGAGTTGGGGGATACACTTTTTGCTAACCCAAGAAATGCCGCTGCTGGTTCACTACGCCAACTAGACCCGGAGATCGCTCGGGCCCGTAACCTCTCATTGTTTGTTTATGATATAGACTTTTTTGGTTCTGAACTACCGGAAATAAAAGAGCCACAAACCCAGTTTGATGAATTATTGATGCTGAAAAAATTAGGTTTTCCGGTTAATCAATATGCCAAAAAATGTGCCTCGGTAGCTTTAATTCAAAAGTACTTTGAAGAATGGAAAGAGCCCCATCGCGAATTACCTTATGGGGTAGACGGAGTGGTGATAAAAGTAGATGCTATAGCTTTGCAGAGAGTGGCTGGCTACACCGCTAAGTCACCTCGTTTTGGGGTCGCCTATAAATTTCCTGCCGTAGAGACCACTACGGTGGTGGAAGCTATTGAGTTACAAGTGGGTCGGACTGGTGTTATTACTCCCGTGGCACATTTGACCCCGGTTCTAATCGACGGCTCGACCGTGGCCAGGGCAACTCTTCATAACGAAGATCAAATCAAGCGTTTGGACATACGAGTGGGAGACACGATTATATTGCGCAAGGCAGGCGATGTGATACCAGAAGTAGTGGCGGTTTTAGAAGCCCTTCGTCCGCCCAAAACTACTCCTTATAAATTTCCCAAAAAAGTTTCCGTTTGTGGCGGAGATGGCGCAATTGAGCGAGTTTATGGAACGGTTGCTTATCGCTGTGTATCATTAGACTCAGATTTCCTGCGTCGGCAACGACTGTATTATTTTGTATCTAAAACGGCCCTCAATATAGATGGGGTTGGCCCAAGGATTATTGATGAATTACTGGATAAAAAGCTAATTAATGATGTAGCTGATTTATTTACTTTAACTAAAGCTAATTTCCTTAGTTTGCCTGGTTTCAAAGATAAATCAGCCACCAACGCTGTTTTGGCTATTGCTTCTGCTCGTAAGACAACTTTTTCACGCTTGTTGGTGGGTTTATCAATTGAGCATGTAGGTGAAGAGACAGCTAGACTATTGGCCACCCACTATTCCTCGCCAGAAAAATTACGCCAAGCCAGTCGAGAAGAGTTGCAAAATATTTTTGGTATCGGAGAAGTAGTAGCTAATTCTTTACTAGATTGGCAAAGAAATAAAACGGAGCAAAATCTACTCGATAGATTACTTGAGTATATAGAATTAATACCAGAATTAGAAGTTGTTACTAATGGTCCTCTTTCCGGACAGGCCTTTATCTTTACTGGTACTCTAAATGGTATTTCTCGGACAGAGGCGGAGGAAATGGCTCGCCAAGCGGGAGCGAGTATCGTTAGTAGTGTTAGCAGTAAGACTAGCTATGTAGTGGTGGGGAGTGATCCGGGTAGTAAAGTAGCACAAGCTAAAAAATTAGGGGTTAAAATTATTAACCAGACGGAATTTCTGGCCTTAATAGCCGGATAGAAAAGAAGGTGATATGATGCCAACATATGACTAAAGAAGAGGTAATACATTTAGCGAAGTTAGCTCGTATTGAGCTTTCTAACACCGAGCTAGAAAACTTTACAAAAGAAATGTCGGCTATTTTGACCTACGTTAGTAGTATAAAGGAAATGGTTGGCGATGAGGTAATAAGCGCACCGACGGTGGGTGATCGGTTCAATGTCTTTCGCCCTGATGTAGTAACTAACGAGCCTGATAGCACCACTAAAGAAATTCTATCGGAAATGCCACAAACGGAAGGTCGTTATTTGGTGGTTAAAAAGATACTACAGAGTGAATAAATAATTTAAGTATGTTTACTATCAAATCCTTGCGTGAGCAGTTCTTGGCTAAGAAAACTACTCCACTTCAAGTGGTGGAAGAAGCATTGGCCAAAATTAAAAAAGAAGATGGAGAGATACACGCTTTTTTGGATGTATATGAAGATGCTAAAGAGTTGGCTAAGCAAGCTACAGCTGATTATGACGAAGGCCGGGGAAGTGACTTACCACTTTTAGGTATTCCATTAGCGATAAAGAATAATATTCTTATTAAAGGTAGGCGAGCTACTGGAGCCTCAAAGATTTTGGAAAATTATATAGCAACTTATGACGCGACGGTGATATCACGCTTGAAAAAAGCCGGGGCAATATTTATTGGCGCTACCAATATGGATGAGTTTGCTATGGGTGGCTCAACTGAAAACTCAGCTTTTGGTGTTACTAAAAATCCACTAGATACAAAACGTGTACCGGGAGGTTCTTCTGGCGGCTCGGCCGGAGCTGTGGCTATGGGTGTCGTACCAGCTGCGATTGGGACTGATACTGGAGGTTCTATCCGTCAGCCAGCTAGTTTTTGTGGTCTGGTTGGTTTTAAGCCTACCTATGGTGCTGTGTCACGCTATGGGCTAATGGCTATGGGTTCATCACTTGACCAAGCTGGTCCACTTACGAATTGTGTGGCTGATGCTGAACTTATACATAATGTGATTGCTGGGGTCGATACCATGGACGCTACCACTATAACTTCAGATACTTATCCAGAGCCAAAGATAAAAGAAGCATACACTTTTGGCGTACCTAAGAACTTTCTAACTGAAGGACTTGATGAAGATGTTAAGAAAGCTTTTTTTGCACATATTGAATTACTGAAAACACTTGGTCATACAGTGGTTGATGTTGATTTACCTTTGTTCGAAAAAGGTTTAGCCGCTTATTATATCGTGGTGCAAGCCGAAATTTCTTCTAACCTAGCTCGCTATGACGGTATGCGTTATGGCTTATCAATGCCGGGCACTGATTTAATTTCGGTCTACCAAAAGACTCGCGCCACTGGCTTTGGTCCAGAAGTAAAAAGAAGAATTTTGCTGGGTACTTATGTTTTGTCTTCTGGTTATTATGATGCCTACTATGGTAAGGCACAACAAGTGAGGGGTATGATGAGAAAAGAGTTGAAGGAAATATTTAAAATTGTTGATTTTATTTTGACACCAACTGCTCCTACACCCGCTTTCAAGATTGGTGAACAAGAAGATCCCTTGGCAATGTATAAACAAGATATTTTTACCGTACCAGTTAATTTGACTGGTGTACCCGCTCTCACATTCCCCATGGGTAAGGTAATAAGAGACTCGGTATCACTTCCGGTTGGGGTACAATATATAGCATCTCACGGTTGCGACTCTCAACTTTTTGCTATCGGCAAAAAAGTCTATGATGATCAACTCTAGAGACCGTCTTTTTTATGACACCAAATGTTATTCCTGCGACATCAACTGATCCTTCGGCTTTAATTATTCCCGGAGCCAATGTTGATAACGGTTTAATTTTTAGCAAACTAGCTGACGGGATTGGCATTACCCATTTTTTTTCTTCAGAAAGCATTTTGAACTTTTTAGATATTCTTTGGTCATTATATGCGTTAATGGCTTATATTTTAGCCATCCTTCTTTTGGTGCTTTATGTCTATGCCGCTACTAGATATAAGCAGTTACTCGAGATACGAGCTGGTATAGTGAAAGAACGAGAGCGGATTTACGATGAACGATACCGAACTAACCCAAAGAATAGCCGTTTAGAAGATATGACCAAACACATCGCTTCGGAAAATCCAAATGACTGGAAGTTGGCTATTATTGAGGGTGACATTATCCTTGATGAGACTTTAAAAGAGAAGGGGTATGTCGGAGTGTCGCTTGGTGAGCGTTTACGCAATATTTCTCCAACCCAGCTACAAAGTCTAGATGATGCCTGGCAAGCACACAAGGTGCGTAATCAAGTAGCTCACGGTGGGGCGGATTTTGTCCTTACACGCCGTTTGGCGGAAGAAACAATCAAGCAGTATCGGCGGGTATTTGCCGAGTTTGATATTAAATAAAATATTTCAAACAAAAACACAAAAGACTCCAAAAAGGAGTCTTTTGTGTTTTTGTTGCGGGGCCCGGAATCGAACCGGGGTCTGGAGGTTATGAGCCTCCCGAGGTACCTCTCCTCTACCCCGCTATAGTAAGCAGAAAGAAGTATACACTATATAATAGAGATGTCTAGGTTTTCTGTAAAACCTTATCGTTAAGATAACCAATAAAATAACGATATTCTCTTCAGAGACTTGCGCTGAACAAGCTTGGCTTGGTATATTTCTCAATATTATGCAATGTGTTATTTTGGCCGCCGGAAAAGGGGCACGCCTACGACCGCTTACTGATAATTTACCAAAACCGTTAGTTAAAGTAGCTGGTAAAACTTTACTTGATCATATTGTTAGTGCACTACCAAGTTCAGTTGATGAGATAATTTTTGTTACCGGTTATCTTGAAGATCAAATTCGCGCTTACTGTGGTGTAGAATTTCATGGTCGTAAGGTAACTTATGTGACCCAGAAAGAACAAAAAGGAACGGCCCATGCTCTTTGGCTTTGTAAAGATTTATTAAAGGGTCGATTTTTGTTTATGTTTGCTGATGATTTACATGGACAGTTTGATATTGCTAGAGTTGCTTCCTATACACGAGCTATGTTGACCTATACCACTAACACACCTGAGAAGTTTGGTATTGTTGTACGTCATCCAGATGGCACTCTTGCACAAATGATAGAGAAGCCAGAACATCCACCATCCAATCTCGCCTCGACTGGAGTGATGGTACTAGATGACAATATTTTTAAATATGATCCTTATGCTAAAGAGACAAAAGGTGAATATTATTTGACTGATGTTATTCAAGAATATGCCAAAGAGTATCCAATAGCAGTGGTAGAACAAGCACTATGGATTCCAATTGGTTATCCAGAAGATATAGAAAAAGCTGAAAAAATTCTCGCGGCTAGAGGGAGTTTAACCAGGGAATACTCTTTCTAAGAAGTTAAAATAAGCTAGAAATTTGCTTGAATAGGGTGGTTTTAGATGGTATGCTTTGTCGACCTAAATTGTCGACGTAGCTCAGTTGGTTAGAGCGTAGCACTCATAAAGCTAAGGTCGGAGGATCGTTCCCTCCCGTCGACACAAAGCAAGATATTGCCCTTTTGTAATAAAGTGTATATACTCTTGCCACTGTTACATTAGTGACAGGAAATAACTGCGGTGGTAGCTCAACTGGTTAGAGCACCCGCCTGTAGACGTGCAGCTTTCCTTTCGAAAGGGGGATTGAAACTCCACGGGATATCGGTGAAGGCTAAGTCGTTTGAAACAATACCCAATAAGTGTTGCTAGATATGCGAATACCGAGGGAACCTCATACACAAAAACAAATAGTATGAGGGCGCCGTAGAGACTAGATACCGGGGTACCTAAAAATCGTAAGATTGATGGTAAAGATATAGTCCGCCCCCCTATGAAAATAGGGGACAAAGTGCACGCGGGAGGTTGCGGGTTCGAGTCCCGTCTACCGCGCAGTTAGGTAAAAACCAAAACACGACACTTAAGTGTCGTGTTTTGGTTTTTAGCAAGCAAACTGCTTTGCTTGCGTACCGAACTGCGAACCGGAGTCATGTCGCTTTGCGACTGGCGAGGTCGGGTCGACAGCACTTAGTAGATTTGGATCCGACGCCAGCCAACTGGCGTAGGGGAACAAATATACTTAGTGACTGTGACCAGTTAGTTAAATATCTAGGTTCGAGTCCCGTCTACTGCTTTTTGTGTTACTATAAATTGTATGAAAAAAACTAAGGTTTTTATTATTGTAGCGATCAGTGTAGCTGTTGTAGCCTTATTTGCTGTCTTGTTCGTATTATTACCAAAACTTCAAAACTCTAAGGA
The DNA here is from genome assembly GCA_020720815.1 of Candidatus Elulimicrobium sp. GTDB lineage: Bacteria > Patescibacteriota > Minisyncoccia > Phycocordibacterales > UBA918 > OLB19. The sequence continues at coordinate 18,673 of DYNY01000012.1, forward strand.
TGGAGGAGTGGATGTTAAAATAGAAGAAACAAAAGGAGTCCTTGGTGAGCCCCTAGATGTTACGTTGGATTTTTATGAAAAGTGGCGTTTGGCTAAAACTTCTACGACAACCGACCCATACAATGAAGGTTTGGCCAAGGCTGAAGTTCTTGGTGCTATTTTAAGTAAAAAGATTACCGATAATGAAACTGCTTTTCGAAACGAACACAAAGACATTGTCATTTGTGACGAATCAGTATCTAAGGAAGTGAAAGCTAAGGAAATTTTTAGCAATGAAAGCAAGGCGCAAATATTTATTTTTTCTAAAGACAAAGACACTCGAGGAATTCAGGTAATAGCTACCCTCACTGGTGAAACTGGCTATTGGAAAATTACTGATATTAGTTGTGGAGTCGGAGAACAAAATCTAAATGTCGGTGAATATAGTTTTGATTATGAAGGATTTCTACTAAAGCAAAGTGTTCCGGCTCCGTTAGATCCACAATACTGGCATCTTATTTTCTCTCAAGAGAATGTTCCTGGTTATACAACGCCATTATTTTTTTCTGATAGTAGTATCTGTATTATGGAAGATCAAACGGAAAAAGTTTGTTCGGAGGAATTATTATTTGAGACTAAGAAAGTTCGTGTCAAGGGAGACATGACCGAAGCTGGGCTTGAAGTTAAGCGAGTTGAATTTATAGAATAAACACGATTAAGTTAGAGACCGATAAGTAAGTACTGTTATGCGGTAAAGGATTTTATTATTTAATTTATTTAGCCCCAAATATTAGATAGCTATTTACATTATTTATTTGAGCCGAGACCGAGGTTTGAACTCGGGACCTGTGATTTACGATACCACCGCTCTACCAACTGAGCTATCTCGGCTTATTGGTACTCAACATCCTAATATAGGAAGGGTTTATTTTCAATTGATTATCTGGTATTCTTCCTGGGCAGTGAATTGTTGATATAGGGATAATCTTATATCTGGAGTAAATATGTAAACCAGTTTCCATATTTTTTTATTCGCCAATGTAGCTCAGCTGGTAGAGCAACGCCATGGTAAGGCGTAGGTCTCCGGTTCGATTCCGGACATTGGCTCAAAGGAAAAATACCCGTAGGGGGGATTTTTCATTGCCAATGGAGAAAGCAAACTGCTCTGCTTTCATTTTATTTAAAAAAGAAACAAGCGCCGGGTGGCGCTTGTTGGGTGCTGTGTTTGTACTCATCTCTGCTTGGTCCGGTATTTCGAAGGGTGACGGTTCCCTGTCTTGGCTTTGGGTGGAGCCGTCTGACCCCGCTTCACGACGGTTGTCGTCTGACCATGGATGTACTGCATTAGGTGCGACAGTATCTGACTTTTTCGCAAACGCTTTCGCGTTTTTGGGCAGTAGTACCAGCCACCGGCTAGCGGATCGAAAGTAAGGACTTTGACCGTATGGTCCTGTTTTTTTTCGCGCCAGCTTATTCCTTGTTTACCGTTTTTCATGGCTTTCGCCTCCTTTCTGTCTTCATTTATACGTTGCTTCTTGTAAGAAGTCAAAGTAGGTATACTAAGGTGCCAATTAACGATTGGTGCTGTGTAGCCTGCCTGCCCAGCAGCCGCGGTAATCGGGTAGGCTACACCCTAGCTTCGGCCGGGGTGTGACACTTCTCCTTCGGAAGGAACGTCACGTATGGCACTCCGGTGTCATAGGGTTCGCATCTTCGTGCGGGCCTTATCTTTTTGCTATACTCTTTATATGACTTTCCAAGAACGTATCCATGAAATTGAAGTATTAATGCTCCAGCCAGACTTTTGGCAAGATTCGCAAAAGGCTCAAGCGATGATTAAGGAGCTACAAGACCTGAAGGCAACAGCCGATGGTAAAGGTAAGTATGACCGCAGTCCTGCCATCATTACCATTGTGGCTGGGGCCGGGGGTGATGACGCGGAAGACTTTGCTCGTATGTTGGTTGAAATGTATCAACGTTTTGCTGAAGCTAAAGGTTGGGCGGTAACTATCTTGGATTCAAATACTAATGATCATAATGGCTACCGAAACGTGGTGTTTGAAATAACTGGCAAGGAAGCTTATGGGACTTTGCAAAATGAATCCGGTGTCCATCGATTGGTTCGAATTTCTCCTTTTAACAGTAATGGTAAAAGGCAGACCTCCTTTGTCTTGGTCGAAGTTTCGCCACGGATAGATGATATTGAAGCCATAGAACTAGAAGACGATGATTTGGAAATTACCTTTGCCCGCTCGGGTGGTGCTGGTGGACAAAATGTAAATAAACGCGAGACAGCGGTACGAGTAACGCACAAACCTACCAATATTTCAGTCCATGTCTCGACCGAGCGTAGTCAGCAACAAAATAAAGAAAAAGCCCTAGCACTCATAGCAGGAAAGCTTTTTTCTTTTAAAGAAGAGCAACGCCGCCGGGAGCTTAGTGGTCTATCGGTAGAAAAAACTATTAAGATAGAGTGGGGAAGTCAGATTCGTTCATATGTCCTACACCCGTACCAGTTAGTAAAAGACCATCGTACTAATTTAGAAGTGAGAGATATTGATAGGGTATTAAACGGCTATCTTGAACCGTTTATAGAGGCTTCGAAGTCTGTCGCTTAACATGTTATAATTCGGCCATGATTTATTTTGATAATGTTTCCAAACTATACAATGACGGCCGTTCAGCCGCTTTGCAAGAAGTAACTTTTCAAGTCGCACCAAAAGAATTTGTTTCTATTGTTGGTCACTCGGGCGCCGGTAAGACCACTCTCCTTAAGATGATTATTGCTGAAGACAAACCTAGTCATGGTCAAGTTTTTTTTGAATCAATTGATGTTCACCAAATTCCTCGTACCAAACTACCCCATTATCGCCGTAAAATTGGTACGGTCTTCCAAGATTTTAAGTTACTCTCCAACAAGACGGCATACGAAAATATTGCGTTTGCGATGGAAGCTAATGGGCGAACTGATGATGAGATAGCGGAAAATGTTCCACAAGCTCTGGCCTTGGTTGATCTCTCCGATAAGGCTTGGAATTTTCCTAGTGAACTTTCCGGTGGTGAAAAACAACGAGTAGCGATTGCCCGGGCAATCGTAAATCAGCCAGATATCATTGTAGCTGATGAACCTACTGGCAATCTTGACCCGATTGCTACTTATGAAGTAGTACAAATTTTAAAAAAAATAAATGATCTTGGTACGACGGTTATTATGACTACACATAATAAAGGGGTTATTGATGAGCTTGGTCGTCGGGTGCTGACAATGGACGAAGGTCGAATAGTACGGGATGACTCAAGTGGCAAGTACGTACTATAATCAATATATGATTACTGCAATTCGAAGAATAACTAAAGCAGGTTTTGTTGGGTTTTGGCGTAACGCCTATGTTTCATTGGCTTCAATTTTTGTTTTGATGGTGGTTTTATTTGTTATTGCTGCCACAATGTTTATCGACCAATTACTGACCACCTCGCTTACTACTCTTCAGAGTAAGGTTGATATTAATGTTTATTTTGTACCAGAAGCAAACGAAGAAGATGTAAAATCAATTCTGGCTTCAGTTGAGGCTTTACCAGATGTTGCCTTAGCCACCTATACTTCTAGAGAAGTAGCCTTAGAGAAATTCCGCGAGAAATACAAAAACAACGAAATAACCATGCAGGCTCTAAATGAATTAGAAGATAATCCGTTGGGAGCAAATATCGCTATTCAAGCCAAAGAACTTACTCAGTACGAAAGTATCTCACAATTTTTGGAAGAAAAACAAGCAAGTGCTTCCCCTCAAAATCCGATTATTGAGACCATTAATTATGACAAGAATAAGGAAGCGATAGATAAACTAAGTTCCGTTATAAAGACAGTGGAAAAAGCCAGTTCAGTCGTTACTCTGGTACTTATTTTGGCAGCCATATTAATTACTTTCAACACCATACGTTTGGCTATTTATACCGCTCGTGAAGAAATATCGATTATGCGTTTGGTAGGCGCTAGTAATATGTTCATACGTGGACCGTTCCTTCTCCAGGGAATCATGTATGGCATTGTGGCGGGGGTATTGGCCTTATTAATCTGGTATCCAATTATGATTTGGGTTGGTCCTAAGACTGAAGAATTCTTCGATGGTTTCAACTTGTTTACCTACTTTGTCAATGACTTTAGCTATATCTTTGCTGTCATGGTTGGTACTGGTATCTTCCTAGGTTTTATCTCTAGTGCTTTGGCTATCGCACGTTATCTTCGAGTTTAATCTATGCCCAAAACGTCTAAGACAGGCAAAAACAACAAAAATATAAAATATATTTTTGTTGTCGGTGGGGTAATGAGTGGGGTAGGAAAAGGAATTACGGCTTCATCCATTGCTTTATTATTAAAGACTCGGGGTTTGGCGGTGACGGCGATAAAGATTGATCCATATATAAACGTAGATGCCGGAACAATGAATCCGACTGAGCACGGTGAAGTATTTGTGCTTAAGGATGGACTGGAAACAGATCAAGATATGGGTAACTATGAGCGCTTCCTGGGTCAGGATTTGCCAGCTATAAACTATATGACCACCGGGAGTGTCTATTTAGCGGTGATTGAGAAAGAGCGTAATTTGATGTACCAAGGAAAAAATGTTGAAGTAGTACCAGATATTCCTTTGGAAGTAATTAGTCGAATTAGGTTGGCTGGTCTAGAGGCTGGCTCCGATGTTGTAATGATAGAGGTCGGTGGTACTGTCGGTGAATACCAAAATATTTTATTTTTGGAAGCGATTAGAATGATGAAATCTGAACAGCCAGATGATGTTATTACTGTCATGGTAAGTTATTTACCAGTGCCAGGTAGTATTGGTGAAATGAAAACTAAGCCAACTCAGACGGCGGTCCGTTCACTTAATAGTGCCGGAGTGTTTGCTGATGTCATAATTGCTCGAAGCTCCAGTGAGGTTGATGAAAAGCGCAAAGAAAAGATTGCTCGTTTTTGCAATGTCAGAAAAGACTGTGTTATCTCGGCGCCTGATGTGGCTAGTATTTACGATATTCCGTTTAATTTTGAAAAAGAAGAGCTTTCCACAAAATTATGCCAGCTTCTTAAACTGAAACCAAAAGCGATTGATCTTACGGCTTGGAAAAAGTTTGTTCAGAATACTAAAAAGACCAAGGGGGAGGTAAAAATCGCGGTGGTGGGCAAGTATTTTAATTCTGGTGATTTTGTTCTATTGGACGTTTATTTGTCTGTCTTGGAAGCAATTAAATATTCAGCCTATAGTTTGCATCTTACCCCTAAAATTGTTTACCTTTCGGCGGTTGATTTTACAGACAAAAAGCAATGTGAAAAATTGAAAGATTATGCCGGGGTACTAATACCAGGTGGATTTGGAGAGACAGGGATTCCAGGGAAGCTTAATGTTATTAAATACGTACGTGAAGAGGGAATTCCATATTTTGGTATTTGCTACGGTATGCAACTAGCTGTAATTGAATACGCTAGAAATGTCGCCAAATTAACCGACGCCCATACCGCCGAGATTAACCCAAATTCTACGCACTTGGTAGTCGATGTTATGCCAGAACAAAGAGAGTTAATCAAAAAAAACCAGCTGGGTGGCACGATGCGCTTGGGTGAATACCGAGCCAATATAAAAAAAGGTACCCAGGCCGAAAATGCTTATAAAAAAGATTCAATCATTGAACGACATCGACATCGCTACGAAGTAAATCCGGAATATATCGCAACCCTAGAACAAGCCGGGATGGTTTTTTCTGGTATTTCACCAGACGGTCGACTGATGGAAATAGCTGAGTTACCTAAGTCCGTCCATCCATTCTTTGTTGGGGTTCAATTCCACCCAGAGCTGATTGCTAGACCATTGTCACCCCACCCTTTGTTTACGGCTTTTATTAAGGCCACCAGTTTATATCAAGCCAATAAAAGTATTGAAAAGGTGAAAAAGACCGTGGCAAAAACCTAAGGTGTGTTTAAATAGGTTTAACTGGCAAGAAGAAAAGATTGACCAATCTTATTCTGATCGATAAAAATTCTTATGTTTACCTACTACTCTCTGTTTGCTTCCACTATTTTCCTCAGCTCCTTTCTTTTGTTCCAAGTCCAGCCTCTAATTGGTAAACACATACTACCTTGGTACGGTGGTAGTTCGGCGGTGTGGGTGACCGCACTTTTTTTCTTTATGGTTGCTTTGGCTTTAGGGTATATCTACGCTTTGTGGTTATCTAGATTTAAAACCTTGACTCAGGCCATTGTCCATTTATTTTTTATCTTGCTGGTTGTAGTACAAACTATTTATCACGCTAAATTTTGGCCGTCCGGTATTACACCCAATCTAGAGAGTATCGCAACTATAGCTGATCCGACTTGGTCGGTTTTTGTTACTCTGATTGTAGTGATTGGTCTACCCTTTGTTTTGCTTTCTTCTACCAGTTCTTTACTCCAGCTTTGGTACAATCGTCTTTCAAAAGAGGAACCGTTTGCTCTTTATAGTATTTCTAATATTGGTTCTTTATTTGGTCTACTCAGTTACCCAATTTTGTTTGAGCCATTACTATCGACTTATGTGCAAGGCGATTGGTGGACTTTTGGTTTAGCTATTTATTTAGGATTACTGTGTTCAATTATTTTTACTTTGATTTATGATAATAGTTTGACTTCAGAAAAAGTTGATAAAACGATGTCATACAAAGTGGCCACAAAAGGGGTTGGTTATCGACGGTTTTTTATTTGGACTGGTGTCGCTAGTATACCCGTGATGGTCCTGTTGTCCGGAACAACCTTTATGACTACAGCCATCGCCCCAATACCGCTTTTGTGGGTGGGGCCATTGGCTTTATATTTAGGTAGTTTCATCTGGACTTTTCGAGAGAGAACACAACCGTTACAACTAGAATTTAACGAGGGGATTGTCATCTCGCTTGGTTTGATGGCGGTTGTACTATCATCGTTAGGGGTGGTACCAGTTTTTGTCACAATAATTACCATACACCTTTCCTTATTTTCGGTTTTTCATTGGTGCCATGAATATTTATATTTTACTAAACCAGAAGCAGAAAACCTAACAATTTTCTACGTGGCACTCTCTATAGGCGGAGTTGTTGGTAGTCTACTAATTAAGATATCGGGTTTGTATTTACTTGTCCTACCAATTGAATTAGATATTATTCTATCGGGTAGTATTTTATTTATCCTATATCGCTGGTATAAGTCTGCTCCTATTTTTCTATCACCTAAGATAAAAAATCACGTAGGCAAATATGCAATTGCTCTAGCTACCATCATCTGTGCCTTGGGAGTGAATTATATTTATCTACTTGATCTTAATACACTTGATCAAGCTCGTAATTTTTTTGGTTATAAAGCAATAGTTAGTTATGAACAAAAAGGAGTGACGGTTCAGTCGATGCAACATGGTAAAACCAACCACGGTTTTCAGGTCATGAAGGATGGTTTGTTACAAGTAGAGCCATCTTCTTATTACGGTACTACTTCCGGTATTGGTAAAGCTATTTCCTATTTACGCGAAATTAAAAAGGAGGGGATTAAAGTGGCGGTGATTGGTTTGGGGGCAGGTTCATTAGCTGCACACTGTGTCGATAGAGACGAATTTACTTTTGTGGAAATAGATCCCCAGGTTATTTTTTTGACGCAAAAATATTTTACTTATTTAGAATCTTGTTCAGGGGCTGAAGTTATCATGGGCGATGGTCGATTGACATTACAAAATATAAAAAACAAAAATCCAGGCACTCTTTATGATGCAATTATATTAGATGCTTACGCTGACGATATGGTACCAGTGCATTTAATGACAAAGGAAGCCATTGCATTGTATAAAAACTTACTTAAAGAAGATGGAATAATTGCTATTAATATCTCTAGTCGATACCTAGATTTATTACCAGTAACAGCATTTTTGGCCGAAGAAAAAAATCTAGCGGCTAGACATTGGTACGATAAAAAGCCTAGCTCCCCAGCCAGTGTCGCTTCTTATTGGGTGATGTTTGCTCTCAGTGAAGAAATCTTCATTGATGATAATTTTGCAGAAGTAGAAACATTTATTGATTACAAATCACGAGTTAAATGGACAGACAACTACAGTGCTATTCTACCCGTCATCAAGCTGTGGTAGGGTAGAATTAGTTGGCAAAATGTGATAATGTACGAGACGCATCAGGTAATTCTGAGGCTAAAAAATCAAGGAGTGCAACGACTATATATTTCTGGATACATAAGAA